>NZ_DASWTD010000267.1:0-20958 GCF_036402335.1 Sphingopyxis sp.
GGTTCTACCGCGCGGCGGACGTCTCGGGGGAGAGCCTTATCTTTGTATACTGACTGGTATATAAGTCATGTTGCGCTGCGTCAAGGCTATTCTGTACCGGGCAGTAAAATTTTTCTACTAGCGACCCGGCCACAGCTTCAGGCTGGTTTCGACGAGCCGCTCGAGCTCGGCGCGCGTCGCGCCGGCGCCGGCCTGCACCGACATGCCCTGGTTCACCGCGGTCAGGAAGGCTGCAAGGCCTTCGGCGTCGGTGTCGGGCGGGAAATCGCCTTCTTCCTTGGCGCGTGCGAAGCGTTCGAGCATCGCGCGCTTCGCGACCGCGCCGCGTTCGAGCACCGCCTCGCGAATGCATTCGGCTTCGGCGCCGCATGCGACCGAACTGATGACGCCCAGACATCCGTTCGGATTCTCGGGGCAAGTGTACATGTCGAGCGCGCCGTACATCAGCCGCTCGGCAACGCCGCGCGCGGTCGGCGCGTCGAGCGCCGCATGCATATAATCGAGCTTTTCGCGCTCATAGAGGTCGAGCGCCTTGTTGAAGAGCGCTTCCTTGTTGCCGAAGGCCGCATACAAACTCGGCTTGGTGATCCCCATCGCGTCGGTCAGGTCGGCCATCGACGCGCCTTCATAGCCCTTCGACCAGAAGACGCGAAGCGCCGACGCCAGCGCCATATCGACGCAAAATTCGCGCGGTCGCCCCTTGTGCGGGGCAGAAGCGGGGATGGTTTCGATTTCCATAACGGCTGGTATATAAGTGGTAGATCGCAACTTGTCCAGTGGCCCGCCGGTCAGGCGAGCCGGGTGTCGATCGGTAGCCCGCCTTTCAGCGTCAGCGTCACCGGCGTTCGCTCGGCAATGTCGGCCAGGCGCGCCTTCTGCTCGTCGTCCAGCCCCGCGATCGTCAGCACCCGGTCGACCCGGAGGCCGTCCTTGCTCAGCAGCCGCAAGCCGACGTCGACCGATTCGAGCGGCCAGCCCTTGCGGTCGGCATACATGCGAAGCGTAATCGCGGTGCAGGCACCGAGCCCGGCGAGCAGGAAATCATAGGGTGCGGGCCCCCGATTCTGTCCGCCCAGCCCCGGCCCCTCGTCGCCGATCAGATCGTGACCGCTGACGTTGATTTCGGTGCGATAATGATCCTTGCCGATGCGCGCGGTTCCGTGGGCCATGACGATCCTTTCTGACGATGGGGTCGTCATTCCTATTCGCTGTTGCGGCGAAACGACAGGCCGATTTCCCGAACAAGAAATGTCAAAACTCGTTGCAAGGCGCGCTAAAGCCATGGCGCACCCGCCGTCCTAGCTTCCAACTTCGACAGGGCTCGCAGAAGCCCCGGCATTTTGGGAGAAGGACTATGGCAGCTTCGTCATTTGCGCGCGCCGTTATGGCTGCGCTCGCCGTTTCGACATCGACTTTGGCCATGGCGCAGGATGCGCCGCCCGTTGACGAGAGCGCCGCCGCCACCGACGGCGATATCGTCGTCACGGCGCAGCGCCGCGAGCAATCCTTACTCGACGTGCCGCTCGCGGTTACCGCGCTCGGCGGCGACACCCTCGCCGACCGCGGCATCACCAATTCGGCGCAGCTCGGCGACGCGGTCCCGAACCTCCAGATCAACAGCCCCTATGGCGATACGCAGCCGAACTTCTCGCTGCGCGGCATCGGCGTCGCGAACGAATATAACAGCAACCAGGCCTCGCCCGTCGGCGTCTATCTCGACGACGTCTATCTGGCGCCGCGCACCAGCCACGGCATGGGGCTGTTCGACCTCGACCGCATCGAGGTGCTGCGCGGGCCGCAGGGGACGTTGTTCGGGCGCAACACCACGGGCGGCGCCATCAACTTCATCACCAGGAAGCCGGGCCTCGCGGGCACCAGCGGCTATTTGCAGGTCGGCTACGCCAATTTCGACACCTTCACCGCGCAGGGCGCCGCCGAGGCGACGCTCGCCGAGGATGTCGCGGGACTCCGCCTCGCGGTGAATTATGCCAAGGGCGACGGGCAAATAAAGAATGTCTTCCCCGGCGGGCGCGACGCGGCGTCGGTCGACACGCTGCAAGGCCGCGCCTCGCTGCGCGTCAAGCCCACCGAGACGCTCGATATCGTGCTGCGCGCCTATGCCGGGCGTGATCGCGGGACGCAGGCGGCGGTGCATGGGCTCGCGGATTTCCGAACGGGCCTCGGATTTTTCGAGACCAACGAGAACCGGATCGGGGACAACAGGACCGATGCCTGGGGCTTTTCGGGCAATATCGCACTCGAACTCAGCGAGACGCTGAGCCTGACGTCGATCACCAGCTACGATGGCGGCAAGCAGGATCTCCAGCAGGCAGCCGACGGCGCGCCGATCGACCTGCTCGATATCAATTGGCGGTCAAAATACCGCCAGTTCAGCCAGGAATTGCGCGCCAATTATGACGGCGACGGGCTGACGTTTGTCGGCGGGCTGTTCTACGGCTGGGACCGCAACATTACCGACAACACCTTCAACCTGCCGCTGCCCCCGGCGGGCGGCTTCTTCCAGCATTACCGGCAGGTCCGCAAAAGCTATGCCGTATTCGGGCAGGCCGATATCGACCTCGCCGACCGGCTCGTGCTGACATTGGGCGCGCGCTACACCAAGGACAAGTCGCGTTACGACGATGCCTTCGCCTACCTCTTCGTCGGCGGCGTCGACGATCCGCAGACTCCGCTTGCGACGACGGTGCCCTGCCCCGGGGTCGCGGGAACCTGCCCTTACGATCCCGCCGCGCGCTTCGCGCTCGCCGACACGAACAATGCGCTGACCGGGCGCGTGGCCCTCAGCTACACTTTCGACGACGGCCCGCTTGTCTATGCGAGCTATAACCGCGGTTATCGCGCCGGCGCGGTCAATGGCGGCGGCTACACTTCGTCGAGCGGCATCGGCTATATCGAGCCCGAGCGCGTCAACGCCTATGAGATCGGGATCAAGGGCCGCGCGGGCGGGCGCCTGCTCACCTATGCCGCCTCGGCCTTCTATTACGACTATTCGAACCAGCAGCTGCAGGACACGCGCGCCGGGCCGGTGTCCTTCCTCGTCAATGCGCCCTCGTCCGAAGTCTATGGCTTCGAGGTCGAGACGACGTTGCGCCCGGTCGACGGCTTTCGTATCGACGCGTCGCTCGGCTGGCTGCACTCGAAATACAAGGAGTTGACGCTGCAAGGCGCCGACCTGTCGGGCAACAGCCTGCCCTTCGCGCCGAAGCTGACCGCGCAGCTCGGGTTCGAATGGGATGTCGTAGAGGTCGCGGGCGGCACGCTGACCTTCGCGCCGAACATGGCCTATTCGAGCCGCCAATATTTCTCGCCGTTCAACGACATCGACGCCCCCGGCACCCCGCAGGTGAACAGCGAGCTGCAGCAGGGCGCGAATGCCAAGGTCAACGCCTCGCTGAGCTGGTCGAACGACGCGCTGACGGTGCGGGCGTTCGCGAACAATATTTTCGAGCGCAAGACCTATGGCTATGGCCTCGACCTCCGCGGTGCGGGTTTCCCTTACAACTTCCTCGTGCCAAGTGCGCCGCGCACTTATGGCGTGTCCTTGCGCTACAGCTTCTGACGATGACCGACCTCGGGACGATCGATCTCAGGGACCCCGACCTTTACGTCGGCGGCATGCCCTATGCCGAGCTCGCGGCGCTGCGCGCTGCGGGTTCGGTCCACTGGAACCCCGAAAGCGATGGCGCAGGCTTCTGGGCAGTACTGGGATTCGACGATATCGTCACCGTGTCGCGGCAGGCCGATCTCTTTTCCTCGGCGCACGAAAATGGCGGGCACCGCATCTTCAACGAGAATGAGGTCGGGCTGACCGGCGCGGGCGAAGCAGCGATCGGCATCCCCTTCATCTCGCGCGATCCGCCGACGCACACCCAATATCGCAAGTTTGTGATGCCCGCGCTGTCGCCCGCGCGGCTGGAGGGCATCGAGGCGCGGATCGCCGAACGCGTCGAGCGCCTCTTCGCCGAAGTGCCGTTGAACGAGCCGGTGAACATCCTCCCGCTCCTGACCGTCCCGCTGCCGCTGCTCACGCTCGCCGAGCTGCTCGGCGTGCCCGCCGAGATGTGGCATGATCTTCACCGCTGGACCGACGCCTTCGTCGGCGAGGACGATCCCGATTTCCGCCAGTCTCCGCAAGCGATGCAGGCGGTGATGGGCGAGTTCGTCGGCTTCGCCGCCGCGCTGTTCGAGGAACGCCGCGCCAACCCCGGCCCCGATATCGCCTCGCTGCTCGCGAACACCGAAATTCATGGGCAACCCGTTCCGCTCGGCGATTTTATCGGCAACCTCATCCTCGCGCTCGTCGGCGGCAACGAGACGACGCGCAATTCGATCAACCACAGCCTGATCGCCTTTGCGAACAACCCCGAGCAATGGGACGCCATTCGCGCCGACCCCGGGCTGCTCCCGAACGCGGTGAAGGAAATGGTCCGCTACGCCAGCCCCGTGATCCATATGCGCCGCACCGCGACGCGCGATACCGAGCTCGGCGGGCAGGCGATCCGCAAGGGCGACAAGGTCGTCGTCTTCTACCCCAGCGGCAACCGCGACCCGTTGGTCTTTCCCGATCCCGACGCGTTCGACATAACCCGCCCGATCCGCCAGCATCTCGCCTTCGGTGCCGGCACGCATGTCTGCGTCGGGTCGCGCCTCGCCGAGATGCAATTGCGACTCGCCTTTGCCGAAATGGCGCGTCATGTTCGCCGGATAGAGATATTGGGAGAACCGAGCCGCGTGCGGTCGAACTTCATCAACGGCTTCAAGCGGCTCGACGTCAGGCTGACAGCGTGAAACAGGACAGCGTCTGGGATAATAAGGAAATCATCTGCGACGTCCTCGGCCGCGCGCCCGATGTCGAGATGGGGTCGTTCGGCGACGGCTGGTCGCTGTGCCGCTGGCGCCAGTTCGTCGGCAGCTACACCCTCCCCGCTTTGCCGCAACCGATCTTCACCGTTCATGTCGCGGGCAAGCCGCAGGTCAAGACTTGGGACCGCGACGGCTGGACCGAAACAAGCTCGATCCCCGGCTGCGCGACGATCGTCCCCGCGGGCATGCCGACCGGCTGGCTCGTCGACGGCGAACTCGACGTCGTGACGCTGTCGATGTCGTCCGACGTGCTCGCGGGGCAGCCGCACGCCGAACAGTTCAACAAGATGCGCTTCGCCTTCGCCGATCCGCTCGGCGTCGCGCTGACGCGCCAGATATTGTCCGAACTCTACGCGCCGCAGGCCGAGGAGCGCACCGCCTATGTCGCGGCGATGGTCAATGCGCTGAAGGCACATATCCTCTCGGGCCCGCCCGCGCACGGCAATCCGACCGAGATCCCGGTGTCCGATTTCTCGGCCTACCGCCTCCACAAGATCATGAATGCGGTGCTCGCGAACCCCGCCGACGAACATAGCCTCGAGGCGATGGCATCGGTTGCCGGCGTCACGCCGTCGCATTTCTGCCGCCTGTTCAAAAAGGCGACGGGCATTTCGCCGCACCAATATGTGATGAAGGCGCGGCTCGACCGTGCGCAGCAGATGCTCGTCCAGACCGACCTCAGCCTCGCCGCCTTGTCCGAGGCGACGGGCTTTACCAGCCAGAGCCATTTCAGCCGCGCCTTCCGCGCCTGGTTCGGCATGGCGCCGAGCGACTATCGCCAGCAGGAACGGCGCGGGCTTCACTGAACGGAGAAGAGAATGACCGAAGCGACGGCGGCCGTGGTGCGTCAGCCCGGCGGCGATTTCACGATCGAGACGATCGAGGTCGAAGCGCCGCGCGCGGGCGAGGTACGCGTGGCGATCGCCGGCGTCGGCCTCTGCCACACCGACCTGATCTTCCGCGACCAGTTCGCGCCCTTCGCGCTGCCCGGCGTGCTCGGTCATGAAGGCGCGGGGGTCATCGAAGCGATTGGTGAAGGCGTAGAGGGCCTCGCGATTGGCGACGAGGTGGTTGTCGGTTTTTCGAGCTGCGGCGCCTGTCCGCGCTGCGACGAGCATCTGCCAAGCTATTGCCAAAGCTTCGTGCCGCTGAACTATGCGGGGATGCGGCTCGACGACGGCTCGACCGCCTATACGAAGGACGGCGAGCGGGTCACCTCGCACTTCTTTGGCCAGTCCTCCTTCTCGGCGCTCACCGTCACCCGCGCGCGCAATGTCGTGAAGGTCGACACGGCGACGGTCGCGCTCGAGCTGCTCGGGCCGCTGGGCTGCGGGTTCCAGACCGGCGCGGGCGGGGTGATGAACTCGCTCGCCTGCCCCGCGGGATCGAGCATCGCGATCTTCGGCGGCGGGCCCGTGGGGCTGGCCGCGGTGATGGGCGCGGTCATCCAGGGCTGTTCGACGATCATCCTCGTCGAGCCGGTCGCCGCGCGGCGCGAGATCGGACTGGACCTCGGTGCAACGCATGTCATCGATCCGGCCGAAACAGCCGATCTGACCGAGGCTCTACGTGCGATTGTCCCGGCCGGCCTCGACTTCGCTTTCGACACCAGCGGCGTCGTTGCGGTGATCGAGGCGGGGCTTGCCGCGCTCGGCAGCCACGGCGCGATCGGGCTGGTCGGGGTGCCGTCGAAGGCCGATGCCGCGATCCGCGTCAATATCGCCGCGCTGATGACGCCGGGACACCGCATCATCGGGATCATCGAGGGCGACAGCGACCCGCAAAGCTTCATCCCCGAACTGATCGCGCATCATGCCGCCGGACGCTTCCCGTTCGACAGACTGATCCAGACCTTCCCGCTCGCCGACATCAACGCGGCGCTGGCCGCGCAGGCGCGCGGCGAGTGCATCAAGGTCGTGCTGATACCCTGAAAACACCGATAAAGCTGGAGACGAACGATGGATTTCGACCGCGACTATGCGATGCTGATCGACGGCAAGCTCGAAGGCGGCAGCGCAAGCTTCGACGTGCTCAACCCCGCAACCGAACAGGTGATCGGCAGCGTTCCCGATGCCGGCACCGACGACCTCGACCGCGCCATCGCCGCCGCGCGCGCCGCTTTCCCGGGCTGGGCTGCAACCCCGATCGCAGAACGCAAGGCGGCGCTGACCGCAATGGGCCAGGCGATCATGACCAACGCCGACGCCTTCAAGCGCCTGCTCACCGCCGAACAGGGCAAACCGCACGCCGAGGCCGAGGGCGAGGTGATGGGCGCCGGATACTGGCTGATGGGCGCCGCCAGCCTCGACCTGCCGGTCACGGTCAACGAGGACAGCGACGACCGCTACAGCGAGACGCGCCACGTCCCGCTCGGCGTCGTCGGCGCGATCGCGCCGTGGAATTTCCCGCTGCTGCTCGCGATGTTCAAGGTCGGCCCCGCGTTGCTCGCGGGGAACACGATGGTCCTCAAACCCTCGCCCTTCACCCCGCTCACGACGCTGAAATTCGGCGAGCTAGTCAAGGACATCCTCCCGCCCGGCGTGCTCAACATCGTCACCGGCGGCGACGCGCTCGGGCCGTGGATGACGAGCCACGCGGGCTTCGACAAGATCAGCTTCACCGGATCGACCGCGACCGGGCGCCGCGTGATGGAATCGGCGGCGCCGACGCTGAAGCGCGTCACGCTCGAACTCGGCGGTAACGATGCCGCGATCGTCATGCCCGACATCGACGTCGAAAAGGTCGCCGAGGAGCTGTTCTGGGCGGCGTTCCGCAACAATGGCCAGATCTGCATCGCGACCAAGCGCATGTATGTCCACAAGGACGTTTACGAGCCGTTGAAGGCGGCACTGGTCGCTTACGCGAAGACGGTGAAGGTCGGCGACGGGTCCGAGCAGGGCACGCAGATCGGCCCGATCAACAATGCGGCGCAATACCGCCGCGTGCTCGATCTCATCCAGGACGCAAAGGACAAGGGCTATACATTTCTTGTCGGCGGCGAAGCGGCCGATGTGCCCGGCTATTTCATCCCCGTCACTATCCTCGACAATCCGCCCGAGGACAGCCGTATCGTGCAGGAAGAACAGTTCGGCCCCGTCCTGCCGCTGATCCGGTTCGACGATGTCGACGACGCCGTCGCGCGCGCCAACGACACCGACTATGGCCTTGGCGGCTCGGTCTGGGCGCGCGACGAGGACAAGGCGTTCGACATCGCACAGCGCATCGCGAGCGGCACGGTGTGGGTCAACGAAACGCAGCACCTGTCACCGACCGCTGCGTTCGGCGGCATGAAGCAGTCAGGCGTCGGGGTCGAAGGCGGGCTGGAAGGTTTGCTCGAATATACCAATGCCCAGACGATCGTCCGCCGCAAACGGGCAACCGTGCCGGGATGATTGCTAGGCCGCGACGGGTTTTGTCTTGGCGAAGGGACTAAGGCCCAGCCAGGCTTCGATGTTTTCTGACAGCGCATCGTCACCGGTCAGCACCAGTCGCCGGTCACCCACGGCTTCGGCCAGCGTGTCATAGCCCATCCAGATCGCAGTCATCGTCCTGAGGTCGGCCGAGACATAGAGATCGACGTCGGCGCCCGGATCGACCGAGCATAGCTGGGTTTCCTGGCCGGGTTCGACCACCAGCCACCACGATCGCCGGTCGGCGGGCAGTTCGGGATAGCGAAATTGCACGATGACCTTGCGACCGGGCATCGGGTCGAGCACCAGCCCGCGCCGCATGTCCCACATCAGCAGCTGCACATCGAGCCGTTCGAGCGACAGGTCGCCGTCGATCCAGCGCTTGCCCCAGACGCCGAAAGCGTCGACCACGGGCGCGAGCTCCTGCCCGGCGCGCGTCAGCCGATAATCGAACACCCCCGATTCGCGCGCGACGGGCGTGCGATGAACGATACCCGCCGCTTCCAGATCTTTCAGCCGCTGTGAAAGGAGCGCGGGTGACATGCGCGGCACGCCGCGGCGCAAGTCATTGAATCGCGTCGATCCCGCAGCCAGTTCGCGGACAAGGACGATCGTCCAGCGCGTGCACAAAATCTCCGCGGCCATCGCCACAGGGCAGAACTGGCCATAGCTGGCGTTTGCCATGATGAACTCCTCCCGAGGCCGGTATATACTGTATCGGCCGTCCGCGACGCGAGTTCAGTTTCTGTATCGGGCCGATTCAGTTCCTGAACTATCCGCCGCGGCATCGCGCCGCCATGACCATCGCCAGCAAGGGAATGCTCAGGAGATGAACATGTTAGTAGCAGCACAAACAAAGACCCCCGATTATTGGTACGAAATCGCCGACCGGATTGCGGAAAAGATTTCCGCATCGGCCGCGCAGCACGACCGCGACGGCAGCTTTGTCGCCGAAAATTACGACCTGCTTCGCGAAGCCGGCCTGATCGGCGCGGCGGTCCCCGTCGAACTGGGCGGCGACGGCCTCGACTATGCCACGCTGTGCGGGATCGTGCGCCGGCTCGGGAAAAGCTGCGGTTCGACGGCGCTCGCTTTCTCGATGCATTGCCATCAGATCGCGGCAGCCGCCTGGCGCTGGGAGCATCTGCAGGCGCCGACCGATGGCCTGCTCCGCCGCGTCGCGGCAGAAAATCTCGTCCTTGTGTCGAGCGGCGGGTCCGACTGGCTGCAGGGCGGCGGAACCGCGACCAAGGTCGAAGGAGGTTTCCTGATCAACGCCCGCAAGGTCTTTTCGAGCGGTTGTCAGGCGGGCGATATGCTGATGACGAGCGCGGTCCACGACGATCGCGAAGCCGGACCGAGCGTGCTGCATTTCGGTGTTCCGTTCGGCGCCGAGGGCGTAACGATCATCGACACATGGGACACGCTGGGAATGCGCGGCACGGGATCGCACGATGTCGAACTCAAGGATTTCTTCCTCGCCGACGCCGCGGTGTCGGGCCGGCGTCCGCAGGGAAAATGGCATCCGCTGTTCCACATCATCAGCATGATCGCCTTTCCGCTGATCTATTCGGCCTATCTCGGCGTCGCCGAAAGCGCACGCGATGCAGCGCTCGAGCTCGCGCGGCGCAAACCGGCGAACGCGGGGCTGATCGCGCTTGTCGGTGATATGCAAAATGCGTTCTGGACCGCCGAAACCGCACTGGACGCGATAGTCGCGACCGCGGCGAGCGCCAATCCCGGTCCCGAAACGACCAGCGCGGTGATGACGGGACGGACGGTTGCCGGGCGCGCCGCGATCCGGACCGCCGAACTCGCGATGGAAGTAGCGGGCGGCGGCGCCTTTTACCGCGGCTCGGTGATCGAGCGCGCGTTCCGCGATATACAGGGTGCGCGGTTCCACCCGCTCCAGGAGCCCGCACAGCGCGACCTGAGCGGCCGCCTGGCTTTGGGGCTCGATATTGACGCCTGACGCCGATCGACCCCGAACGAAAACCTCGCCCCCGCTTCCCGCGGGGGCGGCATCATAATGCCCGATATCGAATGAAGTTCTGGAGGCCCGAGCCGGAATCGAACCGGCGTGCGCGGATTTGCAGTCCGCTGCGTCACCACTCCGCCATCGGGCCTCGCCGAAAGCCGTGACCGCTGCTGCGGACGGCCGGGTGTGGAACGGCGCCGCTAGTGAGGGCCTTTCACCCCCTTGTCAAGGATTCGCCGGAAACATGCCGCCAAGCCCGCATCGCGATGCGGGCTTGGCGGCATCGGCGTTGCCAGCTATGCGCGGCGGCAGTGCGGCTGCGGGGCTGTATTACTATTGCAATACAGCATCGCTTCGGCTAGAGCTGCCCTGCAAAGGGTGATGCCCCAGGGAATCGGAAAAGACTGATGGCGACCAAGTTTAGCGAAATTACAGCGGCGGAGATGCGTTCCGCCATGATCGACAGCCAGCTCAGGACCAACGACGTCATCGACCCCGCGGTCGTGGGCGCAATGGCCGCGGTGCCGCGCGAAGCCCATGTCCCCGCGGCGCTCGCCAGCGTCGCCTATATGGACCGCGCGATCGCGCTGGGCGGCGGCCGCGCGCTGAACGCGCCCCTGGTCACCGGGCGCATGCTGGTCGCCGCGGCGATCCGTCCGGGCATGCGTGTGCTGCTCGTTGGCAGCGCCACCGGCTACACGGCGGCCCTGCTCGCGCGGCTCGGCGCTGAAGTTCACGCCGTCGAGGAACAGGCCGAGCTGATGACTACCGCACGGGATGCCGTTACCGGCGAAAATATCCACTGGGTCGAGGGCCCGCTGAGCGCCGGCGCGCCGGGCGCAGCGCCGTTCGACCGGATTATCGTCGAGGGCGCGATCGACACGTTGCCGGACGAGCTTGCCGCGCAGCTGGCCGAGGGCGGCCGGCTGGTCGCGGCGCGGCGCGAGGGCGCAGTCACGCGGCTGGTTCACGGCGTGAAGGCCGGCGGAGTGGTTCCGCTACGCAGCTTCGCGGACATGGACGTCGCGCCACTTCCCGGCTTTGCGGCGCCGGCGGGCTTCCAATTCTGACGCGCTTCTTTCCTTGTTTCAGGCTGAAAAAATGATGTTCGAGACCAACAAGAAACAGCCTCTCCACCGCGCCCGATGGCTTGCCGGCCTCGCCATCGGCGCATTGGCGCTGCCCGCCGCGGCGCATGCCGAAACGCTGCAGGGGGCGCTGGCCAAAGCCTATGAAAACAACCCGACGCTGACCGCGGCGCGCTCCGGACAGCGTGCGAACGACGAAAATGTCCCGATCCAGAAGAGCTTCGGCCTTCCCGAGATCAACACGCGCGCGGACTATGAAGAAAATCTCATCATCCCCGGCAACAACACATCGTCGCCCATGCGGTCCTTCGTCGCGACCGGACAGGTTTCGGTTCCAATCTATCAGGGCGGCGCGGTGCGCAACGCGGTCAAGGCGGCCAAATTCCGCGTCGAGGCGGGCCAGGCCGATCTGCGCGCGACCGAGGCGAGCGTTTTTTCGCAGACCGTCGGCGCTTATATGGACGTCATCCGCGATCAGGCGATCGTCCAGCTCAACCAGAAGAATGTCTCGGTCCTGCGCACCAATTTGCAGGCGACGAGCGACCGTTTCGAGATCGGCGACCTGACGCGCACCGACGTCGCGCAGTCCGAAGCGCGACTCGCGCTGGCCGAAGGCGATTTGCGCAATGCCGAAGCGAATCTGATCGCCAGCCGCGAATCCTACATCCGCCTTGTCGGCGATGCGCCGGTCGACCTTCAGGCTCCGCCGACGCTGCCGAACCTGCCCGCAAGCGCCGAGGAAGCGGTCGGCATCGCGCTGAACAGCAATCCCGACATCGAATCGGCAAATCAGACGGTCAATGCGTCCAAGGCCGATATCGGCAGCGCCAAAGCGTCGCGTGCGCCGAAAGTGTCGGCGACGCTCGGCGGGGGGTACAACAACTTCCTTGGCTCGCTCAAGAGCGGGATCAGCGGCTTCAACGTGCTCCAGGAAACGTCGAATGCCGCCGCGGGCGTGCAGGTCACGCTGCCGATCTTCACCGGCGGGCGCCGGTCGGCGCAGGTACGCCAGGCCCAGTCGCGCAGCAGCCAGGCGATCGAGAATTACGTCGAGGTCGAGCGCGGCGTGATCGCGCAGACACGCGGCGCTTATGCTGCGTGGCAGGCGAACGAGCGGATCATTTCCGCGACGCAGCAGGCGGTGAGCGCCAACGCCCTGTCGCTCGAAGGTGTGCGCGCCGAAAACAGCGTCGGTACGCGCTCGATCCTCGACATATTGAACGCCGAGCAGGAATATCTGAACACGCAGGTCCAGCTCGTGTCGGCACAGCGCAACAGCTACGTCGCCGCTTTCTCGGTCCTCGCCGCGATGGGCAAGGCGGAAGCGCGCGACCTCGGTATCGAGGGCGGCTCGCTCTACGACCCCGAAGTCAATTACCGGCGCGTGAAGGGCGAAATCTGGGATTGGGCCGACGACCCGGCGCCGCAGCAGCAAGCGACCGATACGCGTGCGATTCCGGCTGCGACCGCCACCGTTCCGGTGGGCCCGCCCTCACTGCCGCCACAATAAGGCTTGGCAAAATGCGCCCCAAATCGGTAAGAGAACGGTTAACCATCCGGTAATCGCGATGGTTTAGGGGGTTGGGTTATGGGCGATATGTCGCGGGAACCGTCGATGGAAGATATCTTGTCGTCGATTCGGCGCGTGATCGCGCGGGATGAGGCGCCGGGTTCGGTGCGCGAAATTCGTGTTCCCGAAGCCGACGATATTCTCGATCTCCAGGACGAACAGGACGCCGCCGCCAATGCCGCGCCCGAAGAGCTTGTTTCCGAAGCCAGCGCCGACGCCGCGCGCCAGTCGCTCGAGGCGTTGACGGCTGCCATCGCGCCCGCCGTGGCCGCGGCAACTGTCGCGGCGCCTGCACCCGCGGGCCGCACGATGGAGGACGTCGTCCTCGACGCGCTGCGCCCGATGCTCAAGGACTGGCTCGACGCCAACCTCCCGTCGCTCGTCGAGGCGATGGTGGCGAAGGAAATCAGCCGGATTACCGGCAAGCGGCTCTAGGCCGCCCAATCTTCCAGCAGGTGACGCGCGATCGCCAGCGACGGCGGCGCCAAAAACGGCGCGCCCATGTCGCCCGCCAGCGCGGCCCGCACCTCGGCCTTGTCGACCCACATCGCCGCCTCGATCTCGGTCGTATCGAGCGTCAGCGCGGGATCCTTCGCGACCGCGCGGCAACCGATCATCAGCGACGACGGGAAGGGCCAGGGCTGGCTCGCGACATAGCGGACGTCCGAGACGCGGATTCCCGCTTCCTCCCATAATTCGCGCGCAACTGCCTCTTCCAGCGATTCACCCGGCTCGACGAATCCCGCGAGCGCCGAAAAGAAACCGGGCGGAAAGCCGCCCTGCCGCCCGACGAGCACACGCCCGTCGCATTCGGCAAGCATGATGACGACGGGATCGACGCGCGGGAAATGCTCGGCACTGCAACTGCCGCAGCGGCGACCCCAGCCGCCGCGAAACAGGTCGGTCGGCAGTCCGCAGACGGCACAGAAGCGGTGTCGCGCGTGCCAGTCGACGAGGCTGCGTGCCCCGCCATAAAGTGCCGCCTCCGCACCCGAAAGCAAGGGTAGCAGCCGCATTACCGTGCGCGACCGTGCATCGATCCGCGCCCCAAGCGATGCTTCGCGCACGAAATGCGGGATCGCATCATCGTCGATTCCGAGCAGCATCAATGCACGATCGTCGGCGGGATCGAGCGCCTCCCACGACAGTCCGCCGCCGTCGCCGGGCACGAAATCGATCCCGTCGAGCACAAGACAGCGCGCGCGCGGATCGGCTGCCGCCGCAGCAAAACGCTCCGCATCGGTGCGCAGCTGGTCGGCGCGGTCGAGCCACGCCCCGGTGAAACCGAGCGGCAAGGACATCAGCCGGCGACATCCTTGAAGAAGGTCTCGCCGAACTTCGACTGGAACGGCACGGCGTCCGACGGCATGATCTGCGTATAGCCCGCCGCGCGATAGCCGAGCTTCCGGTGAACGAAGCCGATCGTCCCCGCTGCACCCGCCCAGCCGAAAATGCCTTCCCCGCCCGGCGAGGTCGGCAGCGACACGCGGCCACCGGCGCCGAAGCCCTGCCCGTCGATGAAGGTGCCCTTACGCTCGACGCTGTCGGCAATGAGGTTCGACATCGCGAGCCGCGCAGTTTCGGGTTTCAGGATCCGGACGCCTCCGGTCGTTCCCTCGCCAAGCAGCATCGCGAGGAAACGGTCGTAATCGCGCGCGCTCGAAACGAGCCCGCCGCCGCCATAGGGGATCGGCGGCTGGTCGAGATAGATCGAACTCGTCGCCGGGTCGACCGGAAGCAACGCGCCGCCCATCGGCGCATAGTTGGTCGTGAACCGCCCGACGTCGCTCGCAGCGACGCGAAAGCCCGTGCTCGTCATACCGAGCGGATCGAAGATGCGCGCCTTGAGGAAGGCATCGAAGGATTGCCCCGACACGACCTCGATCACCCGCCCCATCAGGTCGAGCCCGACCGAATAGCTCCAGCGCGTTCCGGGCTCGTAAACGAGTGGCAGTTTCGCCAGCCGGTCGGCGAACTCGGCGAGACTCGGCGCCGGCTTGGTCGTCGGAAGCCCCGGGATAGGCAGCCGGCTCACCTGCCCGCCGAAGATTCCCGCATCGTCATAGGCTTTCTTGATCGGCCCCTTCTGGATGATGCCATAGCCGAGCCCGGCGGTATGCGTGATGAGCTGGCGGACCGTGATCGGGCCTTTCGCGGGGCGCACATCGGTGATCGACCCGTCGGGCACATTCTGCACCTGCATGTCGGCGAAGGCGGGCAGGAAGTCGGCGATCGGCTGGTCGAGCGTCATCTTGCCGTCCTCGATCAGCAGCATCGCGGCGATGCCGGTGATCGGCTTGGTCATCGAATAGAGGCGCCACAAAGTGTCGGGACCGACCGGAGCACCGCCGTCGATCGACTGCACACCCGCACCGAAAAACACCGGCGCGTCCTGCCCCTTGCCGATCGCGGCGAGCGTCCCGGCGAGCTCGCGGCGGTCAACAAAGCCTTTGATAAAGGCGTTGGTCGCAGGATAGAGCGCCGCACCGTCGACTTTCCACGCGAATGCGGCGCGCGGCAGCAGCGCGGCGGTCCCGCCCAGCGCCAATCCGCCCAGCAGCGCCCGGCGCGAAACCATCATGTTCATCCACGTTTCTCCAGCATCTTGCCTACCAGTTTGCGATAGAGCGTCGGCAGCCCCGCCGCGTCAAGGTCCGAGATCGGCCACCATTCGCCTTCCGCTGCGGCATCCGGGACTTCGGGCGGGGCTTCGCGGCGCACCAGGGTCAACGTCAGGTCGAAATGGGTGAACCCGTGGTCGACGCTGGCCACCCCCGACTCGGACAGCGGGGCGTTGATCCAGTCGCCGCCGGGCAAGGCACGCATCCCGCCGAGCATGCCCTTGCCCGGACGGCGGACGAGCCAGATGCGACCATCGGCCTCGATCCAGTGCGCGATGCCATGGCGACGCGGCTTCGCCTTTTTGGGCGGCTTGACCGGCAAGCGGTCGATATCGGCGCGACCCCGCGCGCGGCAATCGGCCATGACCGGACAGATCGCGCAGGCCGGCGCGCGGGGGGTGCAGATCGTCGCGCCGAGGTCCATCAGCGCCTGTGCAAAATCGCCCGGCCGATCCCGCGGGACGAGCGGAGCGAGCGCGGCGCGAATTTCGCGCTTGGCCAGCGGGAGCGGCGTCTCGATCAGCCGATGGCGGGCGATCACGCGCTCGATATTGGCGTCGACGACGATCGCCGGCCGGCCGAAAGCAATCGCGGCGACCGACGCCGCGGTATAGTCGCCGATCCCGGGCAACGCCCGCAGCTCCGCCTCGCTGCCCGGAAAACGGCCGCCGTGATCGGCGACCACCGCGCGCGCACAGGCGAGCAGGTTGCGGGCGCGGGCATAATAGCCGAGCCCCGCCCAGGCCGCCATGACGTCGGCATCATCCGCCGCGGCAAGATCGGCGACCGTCGGCCAGCGCTCGGTAAAACGGGCGAAATAGCCCGCAACTGCGGCGACGGTCGTCTGCTGCAGCATGACCTCGGCCAGCCATATCCGATAGGGGTCGGGAACCGCATCGCTATGCGGCGCGATGCGCCATGGCAGCACCCGCGCGGCATGGTCGTACCAGCCGAGCAAGCGGTCCGCGAAATCGCCCGCGAGCGCATCGGCAATGTGGGAAGTCTGGACGCTCACCCCCCGCCTATGGCATGGCACCCGGCATGGCGAAAGACACAGGAGAGGACCGGCCGGCCAAAAAGGCGAAGGCGAAAGGCGGGAAGCCGCCCGCACGCGTCTACGAACGCCCGCGCGGCGGCGACGCGCGCATGATCTCCGACCTCGTTCCCGAAATCGGCCGCGCCGCGTTCCGGAAATTCGGTTTCATTCAAAGTTCGGTCGTCAGCCGCTGGCGCGAGATCGTCGGCGACCGCCTTGCCGACGTTACGCAACCCGCGATGATCCGTTTCCCGGCCGGCCAGAAGGCGGGCGGCACGCTGCATCTCACGATCAGCGGGGCCCATGCGCCGATGCTGCAGCATGTCGCCCCCGACATCCTCGCGTCGGTCAACCGCTTCTTTGGCTATGCCGCCGTCGCGCATGTCCGCATGACGCACGGACAGGTCACGCCCGCCGCGCCCGTTCAGCCACCGGCAATGCTGAAACCCGTACCTGCCGAACTGGGGGACAGTTTGCGCGATATCGGCGACCCGGAACTCAGGACCGTGCTCGAACGCATGGCCGCCGGGCTGGCGACGCCGCCGAAACTCCCCCGGATCAGTTAAAGGACCCACCGACGATGTCCGTTTTAGACGACCCGCTTCTCGATCGCCGCACCGCCGTTCTTGCGCTTTCGGGTGTGGCCTGGACCTTGCTCGCCGCGGCACCCGCCAAAACCGCGGCCTGGTCGCAGACCGTCACCACGAGCTCGATCGGCTCCTTTGTGGTCGGCAACCCCGCCGCCAAGGTGCGGCTGGTCGAATATTTCAGCTATACCTGCAGTCATTGCGCCGATTTCGCAAAGGCGGGCTCGCTGCCGCTGAAAACGGGCTATCTCGACCGCGGCCTCATCCTGTTCGAATATCGCAACCTGGTGCGCGATCCGGTCGACATGACCGCGGCACTGCTGGCGCGCGCAGGCGGCCCCAAGGCGTTCGCCGGAAACCATCAGGCGATCTTCGCCGCCTTCCCGGCCTTCATGACCAAGGTAACGAAAGCGACCGACACGCAAAAGACGAGCTGGTTCGAAGGCACCACGGGCGAGCGGGCACGCAAGATTGCCGCTGATACGGGGCTCACAGCCTTGATGCGCGCGCGCGGCTATACCCAGGCACGGCTCGATGCCGCGCTCGACAGCGAAGTCGCGCAGGCCGAACTCACCGGCATGACCAACATCGCGCTCAGCACCGACCACGTCCAAGGCACGCCGAGCTTTTTCATCAACGGACGCAACGCCGAAGTCACCGTCTGGCCCGCACTTAAATCGAAACTCGACCTCGCGCTCAAGGCCTCGTAAAAGCGCCGCATTCCCGACCGTTCCGCCCTAGTGGAGAAAGACAGATTATGACCCTGCTGCGTACCGCCCTGCTGACCTCGATGGGCGCGCTCGCCCTTGCCGCCTGCGGCGAAAGCAAGACCGATCCCGCCAAGGAACAGGATGTGATCGCCAAGGTCGCGGCCCCGGCCGGCAAAAGCTGGTCGCAGGTCGTCCGCGTTGACGGCGACGGCGTGGTGATGGGCAATCCCGACGCGCCGATCAAACTCGAGGAATTCGGCGCCTTTACCTGCGGCCACTGCGCGCAGTTCGCCAAGGATTCGCATGAAGAGCTGAAGCGCGACTTCGTCGACACCGGCCGCGTGTCGTACAAGCTGACGCCGTTCATGCTTCACCCGGTCGACGCGATTTCGGGCGCGATCGTAAAATGCACGGGCACCGAGCGCTTCTTCCCGCTCGCCGACGCGACCTTCCTCGAGCATGAAGCCTTCATCGCGGGTGCGCAGAAGCCGCAGCCGGGAATCGAAGCCGCGATGAAACTGCCACCCGCCGAACGCTTCATCGCGCTTGCCAAGGGCTGGGGGATCGATCAATTCTACCAGCAGCGCGGTGTCCCGGCGGCGACGATCAACCAGTGCCTCGCCAAGGTCGACAATGTCTCGGCGATCGAGAAAGGCACCAATGCGGGTGTCGAGAAATACCAGATCACCGGTACGCCGACCTTCGTCATCAACGGGCAGGTCGTCGAAGGCGTCGCCACATGGGGCCCGCTGCGCGACCGCTTGCGCACGATGGGCGCGCGTTGATCCATATTGCAAGGGGCGGACGAATCCTGCCCCTTGCGACTCCCCCGGCCACGCGGCATGACGGCTTGCAGGGGGATATGTGACACCAAGGTTGCAACAGCTCCGATTCGATGACCTGCGCGGGATGATCCCGTGCAGATAAAGCGGCTGCGCCTCACCGGTTTCAAATCGTTCGTCGAACCCACCGAATTGCGCATCGAACCCGGGCTAACCGGTGTCGTCGGCCCCAATGGCTGCGGCAAGTCGAACCTGCTCGAAGCGATCCGCTGGGTGATGGGCGAATCCAGCGCCAAGTCGATGCGCGGCGGCGGAATGGAGGATGTGATCTTCGCCGGCACATCGTCGCGCCCGGCGCGTGACTTTGCCGAGGTCGCGCTGCATTGCGACACCGAGGGCGCGCTCGTCGCAGGACTGTCCGACGGCGGCGACGGCGACGATCTCGAAGTCATCCGCCGCATCGAGCGCGGCGCGGGCAGCGCCTATCGCGCCAACGGCCGCGACGTGCGCGCGAAGGATGTCGCGCTGATCTTTGCCGACGCGGCGACCGGGGCGCACAGCCCGGCGCTCGTCAGCCAGGGCAAGATCGCGAACGTCATCGCCGCGAAGCCGACCGACCGCCGCGCGATGCTCGAGGAAGCCGCCGGCATCGCGGGGCTGCACGTGCGCCGCAAGGATGCCGAGCAGAAGCTGCGCGCGACCGAAACCAACCTCACCCGCCTCTCCGAAATCGTCGCCGACATGGAGGTGCGCGCGAATGCGCTGCGCCGGCAGGCTCGCGCGGCGGAGAAATACAAGAAGCTCAGCGACGATATCCGCATTGCCGAAGGGCGGCTGATCTATGCACGCTGGCGCGATGCCGCTGCCGCCGCCGATCAGGCGCGCCGCGACGCCGATGCCGCCGAGGCGGCGGTGAAGACTGCGCAGGACGAACTCGAAACCGTTTCGCAAGCGCAGAACGAGGTCGCGACGCGCGTCGCCGCGGCGCGGGCAGATGCCCAAACGCAGCGCGACGCGCTTGCCGAGGCGACCGCGACGCAGGTGCGGTTGCAGGGCGAGGAACGCGCGGCGCTGCAGCGGCTGGAGGATCTGGCGACGCAGCAACGGCGGATCGCCGATGACCGGGCGCATGAAGGCGAACTCGCGCGCGAAGCGCATGCCGCGCTGACCGCGCTCGATGTCGAAACGAAATCGCTGGCGCAGGACATCGCCGGGCACGATGCCGGTAAAGCGGCGCTGGCAGAGGCCAGCCTCGCGGCACAGGCGCGGCTGCGCGATGCCGAAGTCGCACTGGCACAGGCACGCGCAAGGGCAGCGAGCGAAGCCGCCGACCGGCGTATTGCAGTATCGGCGCGCGATAGCGCAGAGACAGCGGTGCGCCGCATCGCGAACGACAAGGCGCGCGTCGATGCCGAGGTCGCTTCGCTCGGCGACAGCAGCGCGCTCGCGGCAACGTACGCCGAAAGCGTGGCGGCCGCCGAAACCGCCGAAGCGGCGATCACGGCCGCGGAAACTGCGCTGCACGAAGCCGAGGCCGGCCGCCAGGCGACCGCCGCGAATCTCGCGGGCATCGACGCAGCCCTCGCCGAGGCGCGCGCTGCGCTCGCTGCGCTGGAAGGAGAGGCGGCAACGCTCGAGCGCGCGCTCGCCGCCGCGCGCAGCGACGCCGACCGCGTCCTCGACCAGCTGCGCGTCGCGCCTGGTCATGAAGCCGCGCTCGCCGCCGCGCTCGGTGACGATCTCGATGCCGGGACCGATCGGAACGCGGCACGCAGCTGGGGTGGCGCCGATACGGCAAAGGACGATCCCTCCCTGCCCGCCGGGACAAAGCCGCTCGCCGAATATGTGCGAGCGCCTGCCGCGCTCGGGCGCCGCCTCGCGCAGGTCGCGGTAGCTGAAAACGACACGGGCCAGCCGCTCGCGGTCGGCCAGCGCCTCGTCACCACCGACGGCGTGATGCGCCGCTGGGACGGCTTCGTCACGCGCGGCGACGGCGCGACCGCGACCGAACGGCTGCAACGCCAGAACCGCCTCGACGAACTCGCAGCGCAGCGTCCGCAGGTCGAACTCGGCGTGCAGGATCTGCGCGACCGGCGCGATGCCGCCGCCACCAAGGCGTCCGACCTGACCGCTGCCGCAGCGACGGCGCGCAAGGCGCTCGCGCAGGCCGACGAAACGCGGCGCAGCGCGCTGCGCGCCGCCGACCAGGCGCAGGCCGCGATCGACCGCCACCGCGATGCCGCGGCGCTGTTCGACCGCCGCCTTGCCGAAATCGCCGAGGCCGCGAAGGAC
>NZ_DASWTD010000268.1:0-2280 GCF_036402335.1 Sphingopyxis sp.
GGCGGAGGTGCCACAACCGGCTCCGGCTCTGCACCACCGAAGTTGTACGTCAGCGTGCCGAGGATCGAGTGCGAACGGAAGCGACCCGAATAGTCGCCATTCTGTCCGACCAGGTCCAGGTTGTCGGCGTTGAAGAAGCGATACTTCAGGCCAACGTCCCAGTTACGGGTCAGCGGAGCGCGGATACCGGCGATCGCCTGCCAGGCGAAGCCCGTGTCCGAATCGTCAAGGAACGGACCGGCGAAAACGGGTTCGACCGACACGCGGGCGACACCGACGCCGCCGCCAACGAAGCCCTGCAGGCCGTCGTCGTCACCGAAGTCGAGCAGGCCGTTGACCATGAAGCTCAGGACGTTCGTGTCGCCGTTCAGCTTGGTCGACCCGGTGAAGGGCGTGCCCGTGCCGTTCGGCATCGACGGGATACCCGGCGCGGTGAAAGTGCCCGACTTGATGTCGGCTTCGCGATAGCCGACTTCGACTTCCGCACGGAAACCGCCGAAGTCATAACCGACGGTGCCTTCGGCATCGTAGCCGACGCGATGGTCGAGCGTACCGGCATTATCGAACGTGCCGATGTCGAGATCCATGTCCTCGACGATCATCACGCCAGCACCGACACCAACATACCAGGAGTTGTCGCGCGCCAGAACAGGCGACGCCAGGGTGGTGGAGGCCAACGCCACAGCGACGGCAAGCTTCCTCATAGTAATTCCCCTTTCAATTGAGATATACGTCTCGGCAGACGTCCTACTCGCCGCTTTGGTTCCGTGCAAGCTAACAAATCGTCAATCTGTTGCCAAAAAGTCGCACTTGCCATGCCAATAAGCGGAAATTCAGCCTGAAATCAGAAGACCATGCGCCTCAAGGAGCAAGATCAGCGCCGCGATCACGCTACGCGCTTCAGAATCGATTGTCGACCCGCCGGCGGGCGCTGCGATCGTTACGGGTCCGACCCACGCGCCGGCCTCGAATCGCAATCGCGATCCATCGCTGAGGCGCGTCACCTGCATGCCCTCACGCGCGATCGCAAATCGCCAGCCGCCCGCCGTCCAGAACGCGATCGCCGCGGCCTGTCCCGTCCACGCGCCCGTCGGAGCGGAACCGACGATCCAGCACTGCCCGGCGGCGGGGTCTGCGGGGGGATCGGCAACCGGCCCCGTCACCACGGCCGCGTGGACCAGCGCGTCGAGCAGGACGAGCGCTTCATTATGGGTTACCTCTTTTTGCGCCTGTGCGACCGCAAGTAACGGTAACGCATGGCGCGGCGTGATCGGCATATCGGTCATGGCTTCATCCTTTATGTGAAGGGCAGCAACAGCGGCGGCGACACCGCGAAATCGCCGACCTGCTCGATTGCGATCGAAGAATCCGGGAGCAGTGCCGCCACGTCCGCCGCCCCGATGGCTAACGTCGGGGAAACACGCTCCCACGGCCCGATGCCTGGCACCGCCGGCGATACGGCGATACGCCACAATTCGCGGCTTTCGCCCGACGGCTGGTCGACATGGTCGCGCCAGCCGGTATCGGCGCGGCTGCGCCCGATCCAGTCGACGACCGCCCCGCCCGCGCCATCGCTCCGGACCCGCCCGTGCACCGGCGCCAGCGGACGCAGCGCCCGCGCTCCGGCCGGCACCGCAATCCCGGTCACCATCGTCCCGCCGCGCGGCACCCATTGGATCGTCGCAGTCCCGCCTTCCGCCCATCGCGCCAGTTCGTCGGGGAGCATCAGCAAGGCGGGATCGTCGAGCAGCACAAAGGGCTCGCCCGCCATATGGGTCATTGCACTCGCGGTGCCCGCCCGCCCGCGCAGCAATCGCGACAGGCGCCATACCCCCGGCGCGACAAGTTCGGCACGTCCGAATTGCAGCAATTCGCCGCCGGCCATCGCCCGGTTCGCACCGCCCAGCAGCGCAGCGTCGCCGACCGATTCGAGCGTCATTACAGGATTGGCGAGCGCCACTACCACGGCGTTGGCAAGATCGAACAGACAATCGCTCGCCGCAGCAAGCGGCTCGGCCAGCACACCCAGTGCCGCTGCCGGCCGCAGCGGGCCGACAGGGATTGGTTCGGAATCGGGCGCCGGCACGAACCAGCAATCGGCGCCGCGCCATCCGTCATGGCTTCCTGCACCCGCAATCAGGATTCGCGGCGCAGAAGCCGCCGGCGAACCGATGCCGGGAAGATCGAACAGATGGACTGTGCCGGTCGCGTCAGGCCAGTCGGGGGCGTTCACCGGAACCCCGGGCTCGGCGGGAAGGTCGGCAGCGGGCAAGGGTTGGT
>NZ_DASWTD010000269.1:0-2397 GCF_036402335.1 Sphingopyxis sp.
TCTCTCTTCGTCAATAATATCGGGAAGTGCCGCGCCTATGGCACGGGGTCGTAGCCGTGACCGCCCCAAGGATGGCAGCGCAATAGCCGCTTTGTCGCCAGCCAGCCACCCTTGATCGCACCATGACGCTGAAGCGCGGTAATGGCATAGGCGCTGCACGACGGCGCATAGCGGCAGGTCGGTGGCAGGATGCGCGAAGGACCGAGTTGCCACCCGCGCGCAATCAGGATCAGCAATTTCGCGATCATGAGAAAAGCCCGGAAAACTGCGCAACTCCACTCGCGATCCACGCTTTTCCTTCTTCGTCACCCCGGACTTGATCCGGGGTACCGCTCAGCGACGTTGAAAAGCGGGACCCCGGATCAAGTCCGGGGTGACGAGAAGCGGGAAGGGCAACGCTCATGACGGCTTTGCCGCCAGCTTCTTCGCCGCGCGTTTCAGCGCCGAATCGAGATGTTCGCCCAGTTCGGCAAACAGCATGTCGTTGGCGCCGGGACGGCCGATCAGCACATGGTCGGCGCCGGCAATTCCCGATTCGGGAAGCGCGGCGCGCGCGAGTTCGCGAAAGCGCCGCTTCATCCGGTTGCGGGTAACGGCGTTGCCGACCTTCTTGCTGACGGTATAGCCGATGCCCGGCGCATCGTCGTCGT
Source organism: Sphingopyxis sp. (assembly GCF_036402335.1). Taxonomy (GTDB): domain Bacteria; phylum Pseudomonadota; class Alphaproteobacteria; order Sphingomonadales; family Sphingomonadaceae; genus Sphingopyxis. The sequence goes on from NZ_DASWTD010000269.1 coordinate 651, forward strand.
CGCCGCGGTGGCGGACGAGCAGGACAAAGCCGGGCATGGGAAAGCGAAGGCCGCGGTTGGCGGCCAGAAATTCGCTGCGTTTTGAAAGCGTTCGCACCAGTGTTACTGGCGCAGAAGCGTCAGCGATCAGGCCGACAGCTTCTTGCGGCCCTGGGCGCGGCGGTTGGCGAGAACCTTGCGGCCGCCGACAGTCGCCTTGCGGGCGCGGAAACCGTGGCGACGCTTGCGAACGAGGCGGCTCGGTTGATAGGTACGCTTCATCGCGGTATCCCCAAATTCTCTCAAAAGGCTCTAACAGAAAAGGGCCGCCAAACGTGGGCGGCCACCGATGGGGGCGCGGATAAGCGAGAGTCGGCGCAAAGTCAATCGGCATTGGCCCGGTTTTCCAGCGTTTCGCCATCGACGGCCGCCAGCGCCTCGCGTTCGCGCTTTCGCGCTGCGCTCGTGCGCCGCATCAACCGGTCCGTCCAATCGGCGTAGCGCGGATGACGCCGTTTGAACCGCACATAAATCCGCTTAGCCCATGCGCTGTTCTGCAGGCACAGCATCAGGCCGGCAGGAAAAACTATAATAAAGCCGGGCCCTGGGATCGGGCCGATGATCGGAGCAACGATCATCAGCAGCACACCAAGAAGGAACAGCATGAGCCGGACCTGCGCGTTTGACCGCAATCGCTGGTAGAGGCTGCGTCTCGCCATGCGCGTCGATGTGGGGAGGCGTTTCGGCCCGCGCAAGCCGCGCCGGGCCGGAAAGTCAGTCGAGCGTGACGAAGCGTGCCATGTCGTCGCGTGTCAGATAGCGAACGTCGTCGAACGGCGTGCTGTTGGTCAGCGCGTAAAATTCGCGCGCCTTGGCGTCGTTCAATCCCATTTCACGGTAATAGCCCAGATATTCGGCATGGACGGGGTCGCTCGCCGGATAGTCGTTCGCCTCGCGGCCATATTCGTCGGCCCAGCTATGAACGCCGAATTCGGCATCGGCCGCGGCGCGGCGGGTGGTCCCGGCGAGCCACAATTCGACCGCGCCCGACCGGACCGAGCCGCCTGCCGGAACCACGGTTTCCATGCCCTGACGCCGGATTGCCCGCGCGAGGATCAGGTTGGCTTCTTCGTCGAGGCTGCCGGGGCAATCGACCATTTCGAGCCGCTTGAGCCCTGGGAAGGCGGCGAGCATCGCCGCGAACTGGCGCGGCGTCGCCGAGGTGACGTCGCCCGCCATGCGGACGGTGGCGCCGTCGATCACCGAAAAGGGACCGAAGTTCGCCTTGGCATGGCCGGGCGTCGCGAGCGTTGCAGCGGGCGCATAGCGCCGCGTTGCCGCGAAACCGGAGTCTTCGGCGAGCACTTCGTCATCGAGGAGCGCGGCGTCTTCGTCGACATATCCGGCGCCATCGTCGGCGGCATCGTCCCACGTCCACGTCACCGTCGTTGTGGTGACCGTCACGACCTGCTGCGCGTGCGCCGGCGCGAACGCGAGTACCGCCGCGAAAGCGGCGACGATCAGCATGCGCAAAAGGGTCGACGGCGGAACCATGGGTCCGCCTTCGCGCGTGCGCGCCTGCCAATTGGCAAACGGGCAGCGTCAGCGCGCCGTTAACCCCGATATGGGACGCACCGCTTCAATCGCGGTCGGGCGCGCCGAGCGGGAAATAGGCGCGGTACGGCCGGGCCTCCTCGACGCAGCGCGACACCGTCGGATGCGCGAGCAGGCGCGCGCGATAGGCGCGCAGATTCTCGTATTTCCCGTC
>NZ_DASWTD010000270.1:0-3385 GCF_036402335.1 Sphingopyxis sp.
TCGAAGAAGAGAATGGGGGCGTGCGCCGCGGGGGAGGACATGGCGCGGCCCTAGCAGGGGGCGACGCTTACAGTCCATATTGACTGTAACCATCGCCGAATCCGTTGATTGCTTTGCCCAATCCCGCCAAAAGGAACGAAAGGGAGCAGGGAGCATCATGACCACCTTTTTGCTGATCGCCGCGGGCTATCTGCTCGGCTCGATCCCGTTCGGGGTGATCCTGACGCGGGCGTTCGGGGCGGGCGACCTGCGCCAGATCGGCTCGGGCAATATCGGCGCGACCAATGTGCTGCGCACCGGACGCAAGGGGCTGGCGGCGGCGACGCTGATCCTCGATGGCGCAAAGGGTGCGGTAGCGGTACTGCTCGCGCGGCATTTCGTGCCCGAACTCGGCGACCATGCCGCGATGATCGCGGGCGCCGCGGCGATGATCGGGCATTGCTATCCGGTATGGCTGAAGTTCCGCGGCGGAAAGGGCGTGGCGACGCTGCTGGGCCTCGCGCTCGCGCTCGCCTGGCCGATCGGGCTGGTGTTCGCCATCGTGTGGCTCGGCACGGTCTTGTTGCTCCGCATCTCGTCGCTCGGCGGGATGCTGGGCGCGGTTTCGGCGCCCGTCGCGGCGTTGGCGTTCGGCCACCCGGTTTACGCGGTCGGGCTCGCCGGCCTTGCGGTGATCGTGCTCTGGCGGCACCGCGAAAATATCGCGCGGTTGCGCGCCGGGACCGAGCCGCGGATCGGCGGAAAGAAAGAGACGGCGTGACGCACGCCGAGCGGCTGGCGCGGCTGCGGCTGATCCGCACCCCGCATGTCGGGCCGGTAAGCTGGCACCAGTTGATGCAGCGTTTCGGATCGGGCGAGGCGGCGCTCGCCGCGCTGCCCGACCTTGTGCTGCGCGGCGGAGCGGGGAAGGCGCGGATCGCGTCTCTCGATGCGGCCGAGCGCGAAGTCGAGCGCGTGGCGGCACTCGGTGCCCGCCATGTCTTCACCGACGAAGATGACTATTCGGCCCTGCTGCGCGAGGTCGAGGGCGCGCCGCCCGTCGTCGTGATCCGTGGCAACGCTGCAATGCTGCATCGTCCGTGCGTTGCGATTGTCGGCGCGCGCAATGCGTCGGCCATCGCGTGCCGCTTCGCGCGCCAGCTCGCCGCAGACCTTGCCGCGCGCGACGTGACCGTGGTCAGCGGGCTGGCGCGCGGGGTCGACACTGCTGCGCATGTCGGCGCGCTCGGCGGTTCGACGGTCGGGGTGATCGCCAGCGGGATCGATGTCGCCTTTCCGCCCGAAAATGCCGCATTGCAGGAAAAGATCGCGAGCGACCAGTTGCTGATCGCGGAACAGCCGCCGGGTACCGAACCGCTCGCGCGACATTTTCCGTCGCGCAACCGCATCATCGCCGGGCTCGCGCACGGCACGGTGGTGATCGAAGCGGCGCCGCGGTCGGGCTCGCTGATCACCGCGCGCCGGGCGGGCGACTATGGGCGCGAGGTGATGGCGGTGCCGGGGTCGCCGCTCGACCCGCGCGCGCAGGGCTGCAACATGCTGATCCGCGAGGGGGCGACGCTGATCCAGACGATCGATGATGTGATCGAGGCGGTGGGACCGATCGACGCCCGCATGGTCCGCGAACCCGTAATTCGCTATGCTGCCGTTCCTGCGCCCATGGATGCCGGCGATGGCGAGCGGCGGGCGCTGATCGACCTGCTCGGCCCGACGCCGGTCGCGGTCGACGAACTGGTGCGACAGTCGGGGCAGGCGGCCGCAACGGTGCAACTGGTGCTGCTCGAACTCGAGCTTGCGGGCCGCGTCGAACGCCATGCCGGAGCGAAGATTTCGCTGCTGTGACGAGGCGCACAGCGAAGCAAGTCGCTGCAATATAACCCTTCATCGCGGTTCAGTTGCGGTTCAGCGGCCGGGCGACAGGTTAATGATATTACATCACATGGCGGGGAGTTTGATGATGCGAAGCCGGTTTCTTTCGGGCGCGACCATGTTCGCGCTGTTGACCTCGGTGCAGGGACCGATTCCGGCTACCGCCCGCACCGTGCCGGCGGGAACCGGGCAAGGCTTTTGCCGCAACGCCGCACCGCTGCCACAGATCGACCCCGAGGTGGCATCGCGCCAGCAGTTCGGCTCCGACGAGACGGGATACAGGAGCGGATCGCGCGACCGGACCGAACCGATGCCTCCGCCGCCACCGCCGCCGCTCGCAGTACCCGCCCCGCCGTCTCCGTCGATCGAGGCATCGGAAAGCCGGGGGGATGTGAGCGAGGTGATCGTGTCGCTTCCCGCTGCCAAGGAAAGCGCCAGAGGTTCCGATGCCGCCTCATCCAGGATCGAGGGCGGGCGAAGCGCCGGTATCGTGCCGCCCGGGCCGCGTCCGCAGCCCCAGCCCCAATCGGGCATATTGACCGCGGGCGAGCATGACGACCTGCTCAACCCCGAACTCTACGCATCCTACGTCCATCGCAGCGGCGACCTGGGGCAGGAAGTCCGGAACCTGCCGCGCGTCGATACCACGCGCGTTGTGACGGTGAGGGTGGGCGACCGCAGCGGCCAGCCGATCCCCTTTGCCGATGTCATCGTGACGTGCAGTGACGGCAACAGCATCACGATGGCGACACAGGCCGACGGCAGCGCGGTCTTCTTCCCCGGCCTCGACCGCTTGAGCGAACGCATCACGGTTTCGGCAAGGAAGGCTGGGCGCACGATCGCCGACGCACGGCCGGTCCTCGTCGCCGACGCCGCGGGCGGTCAGCTCGTCGGGCTGACCGCGAACGAGGCGGCAGCGAAGGTGACCAAGCTTGATCTGATGCTCGTCGTCGACACGACCGGCAGCATGGGCGACGAGATCAACTATCTGCAGGCCGAGTTGCGCTCGATCATCGGTGCGATCACGGCGAAGCACCGCGACCTCGATATCCGCATCGGTTTCGTTTTCTACCGCGATCTCGGCGACGATTATGTCACGCGCACCATCGCCTTCGACCGCGACATCGGCCGGGTGCAGGGTGCGCTCGCGCGGCAGGACGCCAACGGCGGCGGCGACTATCCCGAGGCGATGGATCAGGCGATGATCCGCGCGGTCGGACAGGATTGGCGCCCCGATGCGGTGAAGTCGCTGTTGCTCGTCGCCGACGCCCCGCCGCACGACGACAAGTTCGGGCGCACCTGGGCCGCAGCCGAGGCTGCGCGTGCCAAGCGCATCCATATCACTCCGGTCGCCGCCTCCGGCGTCGCCGACAAGGCCGAATATGCGATGCGCGCGATGGCGGCGGCGACCCAGTCGCGCTATTTGTTCCTGACCGACGACAGCAGGGTCGGCAATCCGCACGCGCCGCCGGCGGTCGATTGTTATCTCGTGACCAAACTCGACGCGCACGTCCGC
>NZ_DASWTD010000271.1:0-6608 GCF_036402335.1 Sphingopyxis sp.
GAGCCGCGACCGGGATGGGTTCGACAGCCATCGGCGCAGCAGCGAGGACAGGCAGATCGGGAACGATCGGCGCATTGGCGAGCGCGCCCCACGGGCAATGCTGCTGCGCCTCGCCCGCATCGTGGCTGCCAGCTTTTTCCAGCGGGATCGTCATCGTCCCGCCCGGATTGGACGGGTCCGAACAGATGCGCACGGTGATCGACCCGCCCGCATCGCTCTCGATCATCCAGCCCGGCGCGACAATCACGCGCGCGGCGAGCGCGAGCAGCAACGGCAGGAGCAGCAGGATGCCGGGACGGCGAAAGGCGGCGAGCGGACTCACACGGCGCTCCTATGCTCGCGCCCTTGCACTGGCAAGCCGCTATTCGGCCGGTGTTTCGTCGGTCTTCTTTCCGGTGCGCGTCCAGGGATAGAGGAACTGGCCCCAATAATGTTTGGGCACATCTTCGGGGATACCGTAATTTTCGGGCCAGCGGTCCTTCGGCAGATGGAAAGTGCCGAACATCTTGTCGATCCACGGGAAATGGATCGCGAAATTGACGTCGAACGCCTCGCGTTCGAGCCCATGATGCCAGTGGTGGAAGCGCGGGGTCGCGATCCAGTGGCCGAGCCGGTTGAAATTACCCCCGACATTGGCGTGGAGCAGCGACGACCAGACATAGACGAAGCCGATATAGGCCTGCATCACCGAGGGCGCGAAGCCGAGCGTGAAGAGCGGCAGCGAGGTGATCGAACGGAGCAGGATGATCTCGACAAAATGCATCCGCGAGCCCGCGAGCCAGTCCATCGATTTCGCGCTGTGGTGCACCGCGTGGAAGCCCCAGAGGAAAGGGTAGCGGTGGAAGGTGCGGTGGAACCAGTATTGCGCCATGTCCGACGCGACGAGCACGATGACGAACTGCACGATCCACGGCAGCGACGCGACCCCGGCACGAAACGCCTCCCAGCTCGACGTATTCTCGTTGATGATCGTCGACGGGGCGAGCGCGAGGAAACCGAGCACCTGCACGAACATCGTGCTGACGAGATAATAGAAGAGGTCCTCGCGCCATTCGGTACGAAACAGCCGCTGCGTCCGCCGATGCGGAAAGGCGCGCTCCAGCGGCGCGAACATGAAGCCGGTGACGAGCAGGTTCACGACGAAGAAGTCGAGCCCGAAAAAAATGCCCCAATCGCGCGTTTCCTGCGGCTGGACGTTGGCGCCGCCGACGAGAATCGCGGCGAGCCCGATCATCAGCGCGGTGAGGCCAAGCACTTTCCGTGGCCGCAGCAGCAGGCTGAGCAGGGAAAGGCCGTAGCTGATCAGCAACGTGATATGGACGACCCCGCGGAAGCCGCCCCAGTTCTTGAGGATTGCAAGTTCGGGCGTCGCGAACCAGTCGGGAAAGCGCAGCGCGATCACCATGAAGAAGCCCGCGATCGCGAAGAGCAGCCCGAAAAAGCCCGACAACCAGCCGCTGCCGAACCGCCGCACTTCGGTATGCGATTCAAGATCGCGCATCAGGTTCTGAAGATAATCACGCTTTGCCATGTGGCCCCCTCACAGCATTTCCGCCGCGCCGTCTGTGATGGCGCGCACGACTTACTATCATGCTAACCCGCCGCCGCGACAATCTCCGCCCATTCGGCTTCGTCGATCACACGGATGCCGAGCGCGCTCGCCTGCTTGAGCTTCGATCCCGCACCCGGCCCTGCAACCACGAGATCGGTTTTCGCGCTGACGCTCCCCGCAGCCTTGGCGCCGAGGGCTTCGGCCTGCGCTTTTGCCTCGTCGCGGCTCATCGTCTCGAGCTTGCCGGTGAATACCACCGTCATGCCCGACACTTCGCTCTCGCGCGTCTCGACGACGTAGAGAGGGGGCGCGACTTCGGAGAGGAGATCGTCCCACAGGTCGCGATTGTGCGGTTCGTGGAAGAAGTCGGCGAGCGCTTCGCCGACCGCAATGCCGATGCCGTCGGCGCGGACTTCGAGGATCGCCTTGAACGCCTCGACGCGGCGCGCCGTATATTTGCCGTCGGATTCGCCCTCGGCCCGCGGATTGGCTTCCAGCCACGCGTGGATCTCGGCCGCCTTTACGGGGAGGCGCCTTATATCGCCGAGCCCCTTGAGCAGATCGCGCGCGGTCACCGCGCCGATATGACGGATGCCAAGGCCGAAGAGCAGCCGCGCAGCGTCGGGCTGCCGCTTGGCCTCGATCGCGGCGAACAGATTGTCGACCGACTTTTCCTTCCAACCCTCGCGCCCAAGCAGATCGGCACGATGGCTCTTGAGGCGGAAGATGTCAGCCGGCCCCTTGTCGAGCCAGCCGAGGTCGAGAAATTCCTGAATGCTCTTCTCGCCCAACCCCTCGATATCGAGCGCGCCGCGGCTCACGAAGTGGCGCAGGCGCTCGAATTTTTGCGCGTTGCAGATGAGGCCGCCGGTGCAGCGGACGTCGACTTCCCCTTCTTCCGCAACGGCCTCGCTGTCGCAGATGGGGCATTTGACCGGGAATTCATAGGCCGCGCGCTCCTCGTCGCGGGTCAGATTCTCGACCACCTGCGGAATCACGTCACCCGCGCGCTGTATGACGACACGGTCGCCGGGGCGGACACCGAGTCGGCCGATCTCGTCGCGGTTGTGAAGCGTAACGTTCGATACGACGACGCCGCCAACGGTGACGGGCGTGAGCCGCCCGACGGGAGTGAGCTTGCCGGTGCGACCGACCTGTATCTCGATCTTTTCCAATGTGGTCTGCGCGCGTTCGGCGGGGAATTTATGCGCGATCGCCCAGCGCGGCGCCTTGGCGACGAAGCCCAGCCGCTGTTGCCAGTCGAGGCGGTCGACCTTGTAGACGACACCGTCGATGTCATAGTCCATCTCGGCGCGGCGGCGTTCGATTTCGGCATAATGGGCGAGGATGTCGGCGACGTTGTCGTAGCGTTTGAGGAGCGGCGACACCGGGGCACCCCAGCGTTCGATCTGCTTCATGACGTCATACTGGGTGTCGGCGGGAAGCCCGCTGACCTCGCCCCAGCCATGCGCGAGGAAGCGCAGCGGGCGCGACGCGGTTACGCTCGCGTCCTTCTGGCGCAGCGATCCCGCGGCGGCGTTGCGCGGGTTCGCGAACTGACGGACAGTCGCCGGATCGAAATCCTGTTCGCGCTGTGCCGCGAGTGCCCTGCCCTCTTCCATCAGTCGCTCGTTGAGCGCCGTGAAATCGGCCTTTGCCATATAGACTTCGCCGCGGATCTCGAAGACGTCGGGGGCAGCACCGTTCAATGCCTGCGGGATGTCGGCGATGTGGCGGACATTGGCGGTAACATCCTCACCCACGCTGCCGTCGCCGCGCGTCGCCGCCTGTACGAGCTCGCCCTTTTCGTAGCGCAATGAACAGGACAGGCCGTCGATCTTGTCCTCGGCGGTCAGCGCGACGACCACATCGCCCGGAAGGTTCAAAAAGCGTCGCACGCGCGCGGCGAATTCCTCGACATCTTCGGCCGCGAAGGCGTTGTCGAGGCTCATCATGCGCTGAGCATGAGTGACCTTGGCGAGCGGCGACGCCTCGACCGCGGCACCCACCAGCTTGTTCGGGCTGTCGGCGCGGATCAGCGCCGGGAAGGCGGCTTCGAGGTCATTGTTGCGGCGGACGAGCGCATCATAATCGGCGTCCGAAATCTCGGGGGCATCCTCGGCATGATAGCGTTTGCTGTGATAGGCGATCGTTTTTGCGAGCCGCATCAATTCATTGGCGGCGTCGGCCAGCGACAGGGATTCGATTTCGGTCATGCACCGGTCTTTGCCACCGGCTTGAATTCGGCGCGAGTACCAAATCCTGCAATTAGCGGGCGACCCTTTGCAATCGCCTCCTGCACCGCGGGTAGTTTCAGCGACGCGGCGTGCGCGTCCTTGCTGTCCCACAGCTCGACGATCCAGATTGCGTCGGGGTTCGCGCTGTCCTCGCCGATCAGATAGGCGATATTGCCGGGCATCGTGCCGGTGCCTTCCGACAGGATCGCGACCAGCGCGGCGCGCTGGCCGGGCTGCGCCATCATCTGGCCGAGCAGGCCATATTGCGGATCGGCTTCTTCCATCATGGCCTCCAGTGCGCGCAGTTTCGTTGTGGGCAGCAAGACTGCGGCCATCGCCAGCATCGCGGCAAGATGCTCGCGCCGGTTCATGCCTTGGCGATCGCCAGCACATGCACCTCGCGGCGGATGCGGAAACCGAGCGATTCATAGAGCGCGATCGCACCCGCATTGTCGGCGTAGCTGTGCAGGAACGGCGTTTCTCCGAGCGCCACCATCTCGCGCATGACATGTCCGATCAGCGTCCGGGCCAGCCCGCGCCCGCGGCAATCTTCCCATGTCGCAACACCGCTGACCTCGGCCATGCCGGGCACGAGGATGCGCTGCCCCGCCATCGCGAGCAGCCGGCCATTTTCGCGCACGCCGAAGAAAGGCCCGTAACGATGTGTTGCTGGCCCCCATGGCCCGGGCTTCGCATGATCGGCGAGTTCTGCCATTTGGGCGGCATCCTGCTCGCCCAGCAGAATGATCACGGGCTCGCCTTGGCGCGGTGGCGGCGGTGCGCCCTCGGCGACCATCTGCGCAAGGACGGCGCGCTTGACCTCGCGCGTGCCGGGCGGAACGGGCCATGGTTCGCCCTCTACGATCCAGAGCTCGCCCTCGTTGGGCACAAGTGCGGCAAGCGCCGCCTGTGCTTCGGCGCCGTCGTCCGCCGCCACGCCGAACACGCCATAGCCGCGGTCGATCCGCACCGCCCGTGCATCGCCTTCGGCCAGATGCGCCTGCCGGCCGGTCAACATACTCCAGATTGGCCGATCGAGCGGGTGCGGCGTCATGCCGCGATCTCCAGCAATCGCTCGGCCTGCGCCCGCGCCTCTTCGGTCACTTCGGCGCCCGAGAGCATGCGCGCGATTTCCTCGCGGCGACCGGCGTCGTCGAGCGCGTGGACGCTGGTGCGCGTCACCGTCCCCTCGCTCGACTTGGCGATGATGAAGTGCGCGGCGCCCTTCGCCGCCACCTGCGGGCTGTGCGTCACCGCGAGCAATTGCCTGCCCGCGCCCGCGAGGCGCGCGAGCCGTTCGCCGATCGCCGAAGCAACCGCGCCGCCGACGCCGCGGTCGATTTCGTCGAAGATGATCGTGTCGGCGCCGCCCTCTTCGGCGAGCGCGACCTTCAATGCGAGGATGAAGCGCGAGAGTTCGCCGCCCGACGCGATCTTGGCGAGCGGCGCGAAGGGGGCGCCGGGGTTCGTCGAGATCAGGAACTCGACGCGGTCCATGCCCTCGGGTCCCCAGCGTTCGGCGGGGAGGCGCTCGACGAGCGTCTGGAAGCGCGCGGCGTCGAGCTTGAGCGGAACGAGTTCGCCTGCAACCGCGTCGTCGAGGCGGGTCGCCGCCTTGCTGCGCTGGTCCGACAGCGCGGTCGCGGCGTGGGTATAGGCTGCCGCGGTCTCGGCGACCGCCGTTTCGAGTTTCGCGAGACCCGCGCTGCCGCCTTCGATCGCGTCGAGCCTGGCGGCGAGCGTGCCGGTGAGTTCGGCGAGTTCGTCGGGCTGGACATTGTGCTTGCGCGCCATCGCGCGGAGTTCGAACAGCCGCGTCTCGGTCGCCTCGAGCCGTTCGGGGTCATATTCCATCGCGCGCGCGGCTTCGTGCAGCTTGCTCTCGGCCTCGTCGGCCTCGATGATCGCGCGGTCGAGCCCCGCGAGCGCCTCGGCGAGCAACGGATGGTCGCCCGCGAGCCGGTCGAGCCGCCGCGCCGCGCCGCGCAGTTGCGCCGGACCGCTGTCGCTGCCCTCGAACGCTTCCATGATCGCGCCGAGGTCGCCCGCGACCTTCTCGCCCTTTTGCATCGTGGCGCGCGCTTCGGAGAGTTCGGCATCCTCGCCCGGCTGGGGCGCGAGCGCCTGCAATTCGGCGACACAATGCTCGAGCCATTCGCGGTCGCGCTCGGCTTCGGAGATTGCAGCCTTCGCGGCCGCGAGCTTTTCCTCGGCGGCGCGCCAGGCGGCATGGGCGGCAGCGACGCCGCGCGTATCGGCGCGTGCATAGGCGTCGAGCAGCGCGCGGTGCCCCGCGGGCGCGAGCAGGCCGCGGTCGTCGTGCTGGCCGTGGATTTCGACAAGATGGGTTCCGACTTCGCGCAGCAGCGCCGCCGAACAGGGCTGGTCGTTCAGGAAAGCGCGGCTGCCGCCGTCGGCCTTCAATGTACGGCGGATCAGCAGCGGCTCGCCGGTTTCCAGTGCGATGTCATTCTCGGCGAGCAGCGCGGCGAGCTTCGTCCCCGATGCCGGCGCGACAAAACTCGCGGTCACCTGCGCCTTGTCGGTCCCCTGCCGCACCAGCGCATTGTCGGCGCGCGCGCCGAGCGCGAGGCCCAGCGCGTCGAGCAGGATCGACTTGCCTGCGCCGGTCTCGCCCGTCAGCACACCCAGCCCGGCCTCGAAATCGAGGTCAAGGCGCTCGATCAGGACGATATTGGCGATGGACAAAGCGGTTAGCACGGGCTGTCCTTACCGCAGAACAAAATGCGAATCTATTCGGTAATCGCTCGTCGCCCCCGCGAAGGCGGGGGCCGCTATCGGCACAACATAAGGATGCT
>NZ_DASWTD010000272.1:0-3354 GCF_036402335.1 Sphingopyxis sp.
GGGGAGCCGCGTCACATCGGCGTCGGCGGGTTCGCGCTGGAGGCGGATCACCGACAGGAAGACCATTGCGAAGGGCACGAACGCCGCGATGATCCCCATGCTGACGAGCACGTCATAGGCGCCCTTCACCCCCGTACCCGCCTGCCCGAGGATCACGAACATCGCGCCGAGCCCGCCCTGCAGCATCAGCGCGATATAGGGGGTGCCCCAGCGCGGATGGGTGCGCCCGAAGGCGGCGGGAAGCGAGCGGTCGATGCCGATCACGAAGGGGATGCGCGCGGCGGCGGCGAGGAAGCCGCTGGCGGCGCCGAGGTTGCCGATGGTGATGAGGAAGGCGAGCGGCGCGACGATCCACAGCATCTCGAGCTTTTCGGCGGTGCGCGCGCCCGCCTGGATCAGGCCTTGCAGGCTGTTGACCTCGCCCGGCTGGATCGCGAGCAGCACCGCGACGGTGCCCGCGACATAGCAGAAGACGATGATCACCCCCCGCGGTCATCAGCGCACGCGGGATCGTGCGGCGCGCGTTCTTGATCTCGCCGCTCATGAACGACGCCGCTTCGCTGCCCGACAGCGCGAAGGCGAGCGAGGCCCAGAAGATCATGTCTTTGATCTGCGTGCTCGGGGTCATCGTGCGCACCGAAAATTCGGTCGCCGAGCCGAAACGGCTCCACGCGATGACCCCCATCACGATCACGATCAGCGCGGGCAGCCACATGCCGATCGCGCCGATATTGTGCATCCATTTGCCGATGTTGAGCCCGATGATGTTGAGCCAGGTGATGAAGGCGAGCGCGATCAGCGCGAACCCCATGAAGAACATCGGGCTGTTGTGAAGGTGCATCCAGCTTTCGCCGCCGATGTAGAGCGCGTTGCCCGCGTCGAAATAGAAGATCGCTGGAAAATAGGGCAGGTTGCTGGTGAAATAGCTCCACCCCGCCATGAAGCCCGCAAACGGCCCGAACGCCTGCCGCGTCCAGATGTAGAGACCGCCCTCCTGCGGATAGCGCGACGAGAGCTCGATCACCGCGGCGACCAGCGGCAGGTAGAAGCAGAGCAAAGCCCCCATCCAGATGACGATCGAGCTGGGGCCGGCCGAGGCGGCGGTCGCGATCCAGCGCAGGCTGACCCCGGTGACGACGTAGAAGAGGACGAGATCGCCAAAGCCGAGCACGCGGGGCGGATGCGTGAGGGCCTGGCCATCGCTCATGTCCTGCTGCCTCTTCGTTTGAGATCGCCCAGCACCTGGTGCGCGGCATTATGCCCCGGCGCGCCGGTCACCCCGCCGCCCGGATGCGCGCCCGCGCCGCAGAGATAGAGCCCGGCGATGGGTGTGCGATATTGCGAGAAGGCGGGCACCGGGCGCATCGAGAAGAGCTGGCCGAGGTGAAGGTCGCCGTGGAAGATATTGCCTTCTGTGAGTCCATAGGTGCGTTCGAGGTCGAGCGGGGTGAGGACGACGCGGCCCTCGATCAGGCCCGGAAGGTCGGGCATGTGCCGCGCAATCTGCGCGACGATCGCGTCGGCGAAGGCCTCGCGCCGTTCGTCCCATGAGCCCTCGCGGAGCGCATAGGGCACATATTGGATGAAGCAGGTCATCATATGCTTGCCCGGCGGGCAGAGCGTGTCGTCGACAAGGCTGGGGATCACGCAGTCGATCCACAGTTCGTCGGGGATATCGCCGAAGCGCGCGATGTCGGCGCAGCGCTGCGCGCCTTCGAGCGTCGGTGTGATCGACAGCAGCGCGCGCTCGCGCGGATCGGCATCGGCGGGCCGGCCGACGACGCGCGGTTCGCCCGACAGCGCAAGGTTGAGCTTGGCCGAGGGGCCCGCCATCTTGATCGCGGCGATGTCGCGGCGGAAGTCTTCGGGCAGCGCGCCGGGGTCGACGAGACCGAGGAAGGTGCGCTTGGGGTCGGCGTTCGAGAGGACGGTATCGGCGGAGATCGCGGTGCCGTCGGCGAGCGTCACGCCGCACACCTTGCCGCCCGCCACGTCGATCCGTGCGACTGCGGCGTTGGTCCGTATCTCCGCGCCATGTGCCTCTGCGGTCGCGGAAATCGCCTGCGTGATCGCGCCCATACCGCCGATGACATGGCCGGCAAAACCCTGCACCGCATGGTCGCCGCCCGACAGCAAGTGGAAGAGCAGGCCGACCGCCGAGCCGGGTTCATAGGGGCCGCCGTGCTTGCCGTAGACATTGTTGGCGAGGAACATGCGCTTGACCGCCTCGCTCTCGAAATGGCGGTCGAGATAGTCGCCGAGGCTGCCGGTCAGGAAGGTGACAAGCTGCGCGACCTCGCGCCCGCGGATGCGGCGAAAGCGTTTCAGCAGGCGGATTGCCTCGCGCACCCGGCCGAAACCGCGCGCGGCGAGATCGGGCGGGGATTCGAGGAAGAAGGGCTGGAGATAGGCAGCGAGCGCTTTCAGTTCGCGGTCGACACGGACGAAGGCCTCGGCATCGGCTTTCGAATAGGACGCGATCTCGGCCGCGGTGCGCTCGACATCGGCCCACCAGCGAATGATCTGTCCGTCGCCGAGCGCGACGGTGAGCAGCGGGTCGCTCGCGATCATGCGGAGACCGTGCTTCGCCAGCTCGAGATCGCGGATCACCGTCGGCATCAGCATGGAGGCGAAATAGGAAGCGAAGGACACGCGGTGGCCGGGGATGACCTCTTCGGTCACGCACGCGCCGCCGATGATCTCACGGCGTTCGAGCACCAATATCCTGAGGCCCGCGCGCGCCAGATAGGCGGCCGCGGTCAGTCCGTTGTGACCGGCGCCGACGACGATCGCGTCGTAGCGTCGGGTTGGCGAAGATACTGGCGCCGGATCGTTCGCGATCGCCACCCCCTATGGCATTCGGCAGTGGCCCGGGCGGCCCGCATGTCCGAAGTTTCGCTGTACGATAAGCGCAAAAGGCGCTATTAGGCAACTGTCTAATAAGGGGTGGTCATGATCGACGACGAGCCGGCCGGTGCGATGGAACGCTCGCTTCCGAGCAGCGCCTATCTGACCGACGACGCGCACCGCATCGACATCGACCGCATCTTCGCCCGCGAGTGGGTGTGCGCCGGCCGCGAGGAGGATGTCGCGCAGCCCGGCGATCATATTCTGGTCGACCTTACCGGGCAAAGCATCATCGTCGTTCGCACCAAGGCGGGCGACATCCGCGCGCACTACAATGTCTGCCGCCACCGCGGGGCGCGGCTCTGCGATCCCGAAACCGATGCGCGCTGGGACGTCGCGCTGAACGGCGGGGTGATCGGGCAGGTGATCCGCTGCCCCTATCATGGCTGGTCCTACGGGCTCGACGGCGCGTTGCTCGCGGCGCCGAACCTTGGCGCGATCGCCGAT
>NZ_DASWTD010000273.1:0-6001 GCF_036402335.1 Sphingopyxis sp.
ACGCATCGGACAGGCACGCACGCATATCACCGGACTCGTCTGCGGCGCGATCGGTTACGGCAGCTTCTTTGTCCTGCGCGATCCGAACCAGCTGATCGCGAGCGAAATCTTCATCGGCATCTTCTGGGCGTCGGTACTCGCGATGCCCTATGCGATGCTCGCCTCCAGCCTGCCGCAGGCAAAGCTCGGCATCTATATGGGGCTGTTCAATGTCTTCGTCGTGATCCCGCAATTGCTCGTCGCGACCGTCATGGGGTCGATCATGAAGGCCTTCTTCCCCGGCGAGCCGATCTACACGATGGCGTTTGCGGCGGCGACGCTGCTGCTCGCCGCGCTCGCGATGCTGCGCGTCGTGCCGTTGACCGCGGCGGAGCGGCCGGTCGAAGCCTAGGTCGACCAGCCGCCTGCAAGCGCGCGGAACAGCGCGATCTGCCGCCGCGAAATCTGCCCGTCCTGTTCGGCGAGCGTCGCCTCGGCCTCGGCAAAGGTCCGTTCGGCGTCGAGCCATTCGAACGAGTCCGACGCGCCTTCCTCACGCTTGGCGCGGACGATCCGCGCCGCGCGTTCGGACTGGTCGCGCGCGGCGCGCAGCGCCTGCCGCTGTTCGAGCGAACGCGCGTAGGACGAGAGCGCGGTTTCGGTTTCCTCGAGCGCGCGCAGCACCGTGCCGTCGAATTCGGCGAGCGACGCCTGCGTATCGGCTTCGGCCGCCGCGATTCGCGCCCGCGCCGGTTCCTGATTGGGGAAGGCCCAGTTGAGCAGCGGCCCGAGCAGCCACCGAACCGGGCCGCCGCCGAATATGTCGCCGAAGCCCGAGCCGGTCGACCCCGCCGATCCGCCAAGCGTGATGCGCGGGTAGAGATCCGCCGTCGCGACGCCGATGCGCGCGGTATCGGCGGCAAGGCGGCGCTCGGCGGCGCGAATGTCGGGACGGCGCTTCAATAGCGCCGCCCCATCACCGACTGGGATCGGGTCGGTGATCTCGAGGCTGATGTTGCGATCGCCGGCGATGGCGGGCAACGCGGCGGGGGCACGACCGGTCAGGGTCGCGAGGCGGAACAAGGCCGCCTGCCGCTCGGCCTCGATGGCTGGAATTTCGGCGGACCGCTGGTCGCGCAGCGTCGTGATGCGCGCGAGGTCGAGCCCCGTCGCCATCCCGGCGTCCTTGCGCCGCTGCGTGACTGTCACCTGCTGGTCGAGCAGGCCGACGATGCGCCGCGCGACATCGAGCCGCGCCGCGCCCGATGCGGCGTCGGCATAGGCCTGCGTCGTATCGGCGGCGACGATCACGCGCACCGCATCGGCATTCGCTTCGGCGGCGGCGGTGTCGCCGCGCGCGGCCTCGATCGAGCGGCTGACGCGGCCGAACAGGTCGACTTCGTACGAGACGTTAACGCCGATATCGACCGCCCAGTCTTCGCGGTCGGCGCCCGGTAGCCGCTGGCCTTCGGGGCTGCGGCCGTAATTGGCGCCGGCGCCGATTTCGCCTTGCGGCAGGCGGTCGGCGCGCGCACCGCGGAGCGACGCGCGGGCGCGAGCGATGTTGGCGACCGCAACGCGAACGTCGGTGTTGTTGGCAAGCGCATCGCCGACGAGCCCGTCGAGGACCGGATCGTCATAGAGCCGCCACCAGTCGCCCGCGACCGGGGCGAGCGACACGGCGGGGGTGTTCGCCGAGACGAACGGTCCGGTCGCGACCGGCGCCGACGCTGACTTCGGCTCGGCATAGTTGGGGCCGACCGCGCAGGCGGCGAGCGCGAGGGCCGAGGCGGCAGTGAGGATGTTGCGGAGGATCATGATGTTACTCCTTATTCCGCCGGGACCGGCAGTGCGGTTCCGTGGTCGTCCGAGCCGCGCCGCGCGCGCCGCTCGGCCGACCAGTGGCTGAGCGCGCGGGCGACGACGTAGAAGGTCGGGGTGAAGATGAGGCCGAACGCCGTCACGCCGAGCATGCCGAAGAAGACCGCGGTGCCGAGCGCCTGGCGGAGTTCCGCCCCCGCCCCGCTTGCGATCAGCAGCGGCACGGCGCCGAGGATGAAGGCGAAGCTGGTCATCAGGATCGGGCGCAGACGATCGCGCGCGGCGCGCACCGCGGCTTCGACCGGCGACAAGCCATCCTGTTCCTCGGCCTGCTTGGCAAATTCGACGATCAGGATCGCGTTCTTCGCCGCAAGCGCGATGAGCACGACAAGCCCGATCTGCGTCAGCACATTATTATCCATGCCGCGCAGATTCACGCCGATCATCGCCGCGAGCAGACACATCGGCACGATGAAGATGATCGCCAATGGCAGCATCAGGCTTTCATATTGCGCCGCGAGGACGAGGAAGACGAAGACCACCGCGAGCGCGAAGACGATGCCTGCTGTGTTCGCCGCCGCCTTTTGCTGGAAGGCAATGCCCGTCCATTCGGTGCCGTAGCCAGCGGGCAGCGAGTCCGAAGCCAGCTTTTCCATCGTCGTCAGCGACGCGCCCGACGACGAACCCGGAGCGGTGTCGCCGTCGATCTCGACCGCGGGGAAGAGGTTGTAGCGCGTGACGCGGTACGGCCCCGTACGGTCCTCGAAATTGGCGACCGACCCGATCGGCACCATCGCCCCCGAGTCCGACCGCGTCCGGAGGTTCGCGATATCGGCGACGGTCTGGCGATAGGGGGCGTCGGCCTGCGCGGTGACGCGATAGGTGCGGCCGAGCAGGTTGAAGTCGTTGACGAACGCCGAGCCGAGATAGACCTGCAGCGCCTCGAATACCCGCTCGGGCGGCACGCCCAGCGCATTCGCCTTGGCACGATCGATGTCGGCAAAGATGCGCGGGTTCGACGGGTCGAAGAAGGTGAAGACGTTCGCGAGTCCCGGGGTCTGGTTCGCCTTGCCGATCAGATTGTTCGTCTCGTTCGCGAGCGCGGCATAGCCGTTCCCGCCGCGGTCCTGCACGATCATGCGATAACCGCCCGCCGACCCGATGCCCTGGATCAGCGGCGGCGGGATGACGACGATCTGCGCGTCGGTGATGTCCGCCGTGTTTGCCCGCGCCTGGTTCATGATATCTTCGAAATTGACGCCGAGCTTCTTGCGCTCCTCGAAGGATTTGAGCGGGAAATAGGCAGCAGCCGAGTTCGGCGCGAGCGTCTGCGACGGGCCGTCGAAGCCCGCGAGCATCACCGAACCGAGGACGCCCTCGACCGGCAGCACGCGCGCCGCGACCTTTTTCACCACCGCGTCGGTGCGTTCGACCGAGGCACCCGCGGGGAGCTTGGCGACGACGAGGAAATAGCCCTGGTCCTGTGCGGGGATGAAGCCCGTTGGCGTCGCCCAGAACAGCCCCGCTGTCGCGGCGATGAGGCCCGCATAGGTGACCATCATCTTCTTCGGCGCGCGCACCAGCCGGTCGGTGAGCGACGCATAGCCGTTGCTGAGCCGCTCGAACGCCTCGTTGAAACGTTCGCCGGCACGGTGGATGTGTGCCATCAGCCATCCGTCGGCCTGCGCGGGAGCGTGCGCCTTGAGCAGGATCGCCGCAAGCGCAGGCGAGAGCGTCAGCGACAGCACGAGCGAGATGATCGTCGCGGTCGAGATGGTCACCGCAAACTGCTGGTAGAAGGCGCCCGACAGGCCCGTGAGGAACAAGGTCGGGACGAACACCGCGCAGAGCACGAGCACGATTGCGACGAGCGCGCCCGACACCTCGTCCATCGACGTCCGCGCGGCTTCGAGCGCCGACATGCCCTTCTCGAGATTGCGCTCGACATTCTCGACGACGACGATCGCGTCGTCGACGACGATGCCGATCGCGAGCACCAGCCCGAACAGCGAGAGGTTGTTGAGGCTGTAGCCGAACGCCGCGAGCACCACGAAGGTCCCGATCAGCGATACGGGGATCGCGAGCACCGGAATGATCGCCGCGCGCCATTTCTGCAGGAAGACGAGGATCACGATGACGACGAGGAACACCGCCTCGATCAGCGTTTCCATCACCGCGTCGATCGACTGGGCGATAAACTCGGTGGGATTATAGATGACCCGATATTCAAGGCCCTTGGGGAAATTCTTCGACGAGGCCGCCATCTCGGCCTCGACCGCTTTGGCCGCGGCGAGCGCGTTCGAACCTGGGCGCTGAAACACCGCCATGATGACGGTCGGGTCGCCCGAGAGATAGGTGTTGCTGTTGTAATCCGACGCACCGAGTTCGACGCGCGCGACGTCCGACACGCGGACCTGCCGCCCGTCGGCATCGCTGCGGATGACGATATTGGCGAAATCCTTGGGATCGGTCAGGCGGCCCTGCGTCTCGACGCTCAGCTGGAAATCGCTGCCATTGGCATAGGGTGGCTGGCCGAGCGTACCCGCGGCCACCTGCACATTCTCGCGGCGCAGCGCGGCGACGATCTCGCCCGCCGTCAGGTCGAGCGCGGCGGCGCGGCCGGGGTCGATCCACACCCGCATCGCATAGTCGCGCGCGCCGAACAGCCGCACGTCGCCGACGCCGTCGATACGGCTCAAACGGTCGCGGAGCTGAGTCAGCGCATAGTTGGAGATATAGGCGCGATCGAGCGACTTGTCGGGCGAGACGAGGTTCACGACCATCAGGAAGTCGGGCGACGTCTTGCGCGTCACCACGCCCAGCCGCTGTACCGTTTCGGGCAGGCGCGGGGTCGCGATCGCGACGCGGTTCTGCACGAGTACCTGCGCTGCATCGAGGTCGGTGCCGATCTTGAAGGTCACCGTGATCGTGACGACGCCGTCGCCGGTCGACTGGCTGCTCATATAGAGCATATTGTCGACGCCGTTGATTTCCTGCTCGATCGGCGCCGCCACCGTGTCGGCGACGGTTTCGGCCGATGCGCCCGGATAGGTTGCGGTCACGGTCACCGTCGGCGGGACGATGTCGGGATATTGCGACACGGGCAGGCCGATATAGGCGACCGCGCCGACGATGGTGATGATGACGGCGAGCACGGCGGCAAAGATCGGCCGGTCGATGAAGAAGCGGGATAGGCGCATGGGAGAGCCCCTGTCTGAAAAACTGTTCTGGTCACCCCTCCCGCAAGCGGGAGGGGCAGCGAGCCCCGGACTTGATCCGGGGCGCAGCGGGGTGGGCAGTTGAGACGGAGCTGGCCCACGCCCGACCCCTCCCGCAAGCGGGAGGGGAGCTTAAGTCATTTCGCGAAAGTCGCCTGCGCCGACACCGGTTCGACCGCGGCGGCCGCACCCTTCGGGGGTGCCGAAGCGGCGATCTTGCCAGCCTTGGTCACCGCCTTGGTGCCGGGCCGTGCGAACTGGTAACCGTTGATGACGACGCGGTCGGTCGGCGTCAGGCCCGAGCGGATGACGCGCAGGCCATCGACTTCGGGGCCAAGCTCGACCGGCTTCGCCGCGACCGTGCCGTCCTTGCCGACGACGAAGACGATCTTGCGCGCCTGATCGGTCTGCACCGCGGCGGCGGGGACCAGCAGCGCGCGCGCCGTCTGGCCCGTCGACAGGCGCATGTTGCCGAACATGCCGGGGGTCAGGAACATCTCGGGGTTGGTAAAGCTGGCGCGGGCGCGGATCGTGCCCGAACGCGGGTCGAGACCATTGTCGGTGAAGTCGAGCCGGCCCTTCCAGCGATATTCGCTTTCATCCTGCAGGCGGACTTCGACCGCCGCACCCTTTTCGCCGCCCTCGCGCTTGGTCTTGAGGAACAGCGCCTCCGAACCCTGGAAGGTGAAATAGACGGGGTCGAGCGCGTTGATCGTCGTGAGCAGCGTGCCGCCGGCGTCGCCCGCCGATACGAGGTTGCCCGCGTCGATCTGGCGATCCGAGATCCGGCCGCTCAGCGGTGCGCGGACGGTGGTGAATTCGACGTCGAGCGCGCGCGCCGCAATCCGGGCATCGGCGCCGGCGAGTGCCGCATTGGCCGCATTCACGCGGGCGCGCAGGCGGTCGATCTCGCTCTGCGACACCGCCTCGATATCGACAAGGCGACCGGCGCGGTCGAGTTCGAGCCGCGCGAGCGCGAGGTC
>NZ_DASWTD010000274.1:0-2092 GCF_036402335.1 Sphingopyxis sp.
ACCTTGTCGCCGTGGGACCGGGCAATACCGATCCGCACGGCGAAAGCGATATGAGCGAGCCCGGCGTTTCGCTCTACGAGCGCGGCTACGACATCGCCGACCCGGCCTTCCACCCTTTCGACTGGGGCAGCATGACCGCGATGGTCGCACTGCTCGAAATGCGGCTCGACCGGCTGGCGACCGAAGCCGCGCCGCCTGCCGGCGCGAGCGCCGAGGATGTCTCGGAAATGGAACAGCGCGCTGCGATCAACCGCGAGGCCCGCGCGCGCGCCGCGGAAATCATCGCGATCGTCCACGACAGCGCGACAACGCAGGCATTCTCGCCCGGCGACGCGACCGCGGTGATGGCGGCATTGCACGCGATCCGCTGGGCCGGGGCGATCCCGGCCATCGACCCCGAAACCGGCGTCGAACGGGTTGAAACGATCACCTTGCCGCTGACCACGCACCGGCCCGACGCGAACCTGTGGGTCCATGACTATCAGAGCATCCTGTTCGACCGCGCCAAGCACGCCTGGTGCGCCAATCCGGATGGCCTGTCCGCCCCGGCACGCGCAGTTTACGAGCCGTGGTGGCGTGCACTTGCCGCGCGTGAGATGGCCGTGATCGGGCATGCGCCATTGGGCTATGTCGCCGACTATGACGCCGACCGCGAGGCCGTGCTGATCGAACTGCCGACAAGCGGGCTGATGAGCCGCAGTTTCGGCGACGGCGGCAATCTGGTCGTCACGATCGACAAGGCCGATCTGGCCATAGGCGACTTTTCGAAACTGCGGGCGCAGGTCAGCAATTAGGATCATCCTGCCCCCCGGCTACCCCCCTGAATAGCTTTGCGATTGACGTTCCGGTAAACTTGCGGCGCCCGCTTGCGCGGCCTAATCATCGTCCCATAACCACGTGGGAGAGTGAATTTATGGCACGCGTAGCAATCGTCACCGGCGGCAGCCGCGGCATCGGTGAGGCGATCTCGCTGAAACTGAAGGAACAGGGCGTCACCGTCGTCGCCAACTATGGCGGCAACGATGAAAAGGCGCGCGAATTCACCGACCGCACGGGCATCGCCGCGATCAAGTGGGACGTCGGCGACCATCAGGCATGCCTCGACAGCTGCGCGCGCATCGCCGAGGAATTCGGACCCGTCGATATCGTCGTCAACAACGCCGGCATTACCCGCGACGGCACCCTCGCGCGCATGAGCTACGACGACTGGGATGACGTGATGCGCGTCAACCTCGGCGGATGTTTCAACATGGCGAAGGCGACCTTCGGCGGCATGGTTGAACGCGGCTGGGGCCGCATCGTCAACATCGGGTCGATCAACGGGCAGGCGGGCCAGTACGGTCAGGTCAATTATGCCGCCGCCAAATCGGGCATCCACGGCTTTACGAAGGCACTGGCGCAGGAGGGCGCGAAGAAGGGCGTCACCGTCAACGCGATCGCGCCGGGTTATATCGACACCGACATGGTCGCCGCGGTCCCAGCGCCCGTGCTCGAAAAGATCGTCGCGAAGATTCCGGTCGGCCGTCTGGGGCAGGCCGACGAGATCGCGCGCGGCGTCGCCTTTCTGTGCAGCGAGGATGCGGGGTTCGTCACCGGATCGACGATGTCGATCAACGGCGGCCAGCATATGTACTGACGGGACGAGGGCGCTAGCGAAGGCGTTCGCACAGCGAACAGCGAGCTGGCAACCAGTAGCACTGCACCGAATAGAAGCCCGTTCGCATCGAGCGAAGTCGAGATGCCCCTGGGGCTTGGCGTTATATCGCGGCGTGTCTCGACTTCGCTCGACACGAACGCGAAGAGGGGGCGATTCCGAACCCGGACCCGCCCCTTCGATTACTCCACCGTCACGCCCACCACGCGCCAGCTCCCGCCCTCACGCACCAGCGACAAGGTCTCGATCGCCCCGGCCTTGTTCGTATAGTCGGTGCGGAACTTGACCATCTGATAGCCATAGGGCGGCGCGGGGACCGTTTCTTCGCTCAGCAGCCCGCGGGCCTTCACCGCTCCCAGCGGTCCCTGTACCTGCCGGGCCACGCGCGCCCAGGTCTCCGCGGTGTTGAGCGCCTTGAACGACTGGCCGGTCGCTTCC
>NZ_DASWTD010000275.1:0-4058 GCF_036402335.1 Sphingopyxis sp.
GAGGCGCGCGCTATCCCGCTGCGGGTCGAGGCGGGGCAGACCGACTTCGACGCCTTTTTCGCGGCGATCGCCGAATCCGACGCGATCATCTTTGGCTCGCCGACCTATATGGGCAATGTCTCGGCGCCGATGAAGGCGTTCATGGACGCGAGCGCTGCGGTCTATTTCACCAAGCAGTGGAAGGACAAACTGGGCGCCGCCTTCACCGTCTCGGGCTCGCCGTCGGGCGACAAGCTCAACACGCTCACCAGCCTCGCGATTTTCGCGGCGCAGCATGGCATGCTGTGGATCGGCACCGGCCAGAACCCGGGCAACAACGACGACACCTCGGCCGCCACCGATATCGAAAACCGCCTCGGCAGCTTTATCGGCGCGATGGCGCAGGCCGCGAACGACAGCGCCGAAGTGACGCCAAAGGCCGGCGACCGCGCCACTGCGCATTCACTCGGCCAGCGCGTCGCGCTGGCTGCGGCGCGCTGGCGGCACGGCGCACGCGAAAGCGTCGCGGCCGCGTGACCCGGGCTCCGCGCGCCGCCGACCGGCCGCGCGCGGACTTGTCACATCTTGCGCGCGGGCGCCGGCACGGCCTTTGCCGCCACCATGCGATGCGTCGCGGTCCGATGTCTTGCCGCGACGCGATGCTTCGGCGCGGCGTGGCGCTTGGGCGCGGCATGATGCGGCGCGACGGCATGGCCTTCGCGCTGCAGGCAATTGTCGGTAACCGTCTTCGAGCAGACCGGGGTGGCGTCCTGCGCCATCGCTGCGGTCCCCGACAGCGCGACAAGGGCTGCGGCGCCGAGCGCCGCGAGTGTGATCCTTTGCATGACAAGTCTTCCTTTCATCCGGTGGATGGGAAGGCGACGATCGCACAGCGAGTATGACACGGCAGCGTCCGCAGGATTACAATCGCGCAATGCGGCCGGCGAGGGCCGCATTCGCGCTTCGCCCGCCTACTTCGCCCCGCCCCCCGCGAAATCATGGACGAACAGCCCCGGCTTGCGGCTGTCGAACTGCGCCTGCATCGTGCATGCCGTCGCCTTCTGCTTCTTGCAATTCGCCTGCGCCGCTTCCTTTGCGCGCTTGGCCGAGGTTTCGACCGTCGCGCTGTCGTCGCTTGTGTTCATCCGGTACGCCTGGATGAAGCCGTTGCCGGTCAGCGCATTGCTCTCGCACGGCCGCGACGTCGCGTCGCTGCACGCCTTGATCGCGGCGGCGGTCGCGTCGTCGGCGCTGCGATGGCCGCTCGCGACATAGAGCCTGCCATTATAGCCGTCGCTCGCGCCGCCGGTGACCCACGCCGACGCGGCAAAGGATTTGCGCACCGATGCGCTTGGCGAGCGGCGGTTGGTGCTCGACCGGATCGTCGCGAACACCTCGCACGGCAGGAGCTGCTTCGACGAGCAGTCGGCCAGCACCTGCTTGCGTTCGGCGCCGCCCTCGCCCGCCCACGCCTTGTAGAAATAGCCGTTGCGATCGCGGAGGATCGTCATCGAAGAATTCCACCAGCTGCCCGCCGACGAGCAGCCGCCCCCCATCACCCGGTTGCACGCCGCGAGTGACTCGCTTTCGGCAACGCTCGCCGAATGGAGATAATTGCCGTCGACCCAGATGTCGGCGGCGTCGGGATGCCATGCGATCGCGGCATAGCTGTTGTTGGGCGCGGGCGGCGGCGCGGGCGCCGCGCCGCTGTCGTCGCGCACGCACAGCGGAAAGGACGCCATGCCCGGCCCCGAGGGCGACATGCCGACCATGCGCTCGCCCGGCCCCGCGCCGTTGCTGCCGCCGTTGCACGGAAAGGCCTGCGCCTGCGCATCGGCGGGCAACAGCCAGCACGCCAGCGCCACCGCCGCCATCTGCACTACCCGGCGCCTGTTCATCGATCCCGCCATATCCCTGTCCTTGTTGCCCATGTCACTGATTGGACGGTTCTAATCGCATTTTCCCTTGGCGAAAGTGCGCGCGGTCACTCGGACGCATGGACAGCGTATCGCGCGCGCCCTATAGTCTGCCCATCCCCGGGGAGCCGCGTCTGCAATGGCCGGTTGAGAGCGGAATAGACCGCGACCCGTTGAACCTGATCCGGGTAATACCGGCGGAGGGAGGGTCGGTATTCCATACGCGGAATCCCCATTCTCGCTCCGATATTATGGAGCGACTGCACATGGCCGATATCGATTCCCGCCTCGACAAAGCGCACGCCACCCCCATCGGCGTCACCACCGGCCCGATCCGCGGCAGCCGCAAGATCCACGTCGCGACGCAGACCGGCAGCGGCATCCGCGTCGCGATGCGCGAGATCGACCTCGACCCGCATTCGGGCGAGCCCCCCGTCCGCGTCTACGACACCAGCGGCCCCTACACCGACGCGAACGCCACCATCGACATCAACGCCGGCCTCGCCGAACTCCGCGCCGACTGGATCCGCGGCCGCGGCGACGTCGAGGAAGTCGCGCAGCGCGAAGTTCGCCCCGAGGATAACGGCCAGCTCGGCCCCGACCGCTCGGGCGGCGTCCCCGCCTTCCCGAACGTGAAGAAGCAGGTCCTCCGCGCCAAGCCCGGTGCGAACGTCAGCCAGATGCACTATGCCCGCCGCGGCATCATCACGCCCGAGATGGAATATGTCGCCGAGCGCGAGAATCTCGGCCGCGCGCGCCTCGCCGAATACAAGCGCGACGGGCAGGACTGGGGCGCCAGCATCCCCGACTATGTCACCCCCGAATTCGTCCGCGACGAGGTCGCCCGCGGCCGCGCGATCATCCCCAGCAACATCAACCACCCCGAAAGCGAGCCGATGGCGATCGGCCGCAACTTCCTCGTCAAGATCAACGCCAATATCGGCAACAGCGCGGTCGCGTCCGACGTCGCGTCCGAAGTCGACAAGATGGTCTGGTCGATCCGCTGGGGCGCCGACACCGTCATGGACCTGTCGACCGGCCGCAACATCCACGACACGCGCGAATGGATCATCCGCAACTCGCCCGTCCCGATCGGCACCGTCCCCATCTATCAGGCACTCGAAAAGGTCGGCGGTATCGCCGAGGACCTGACCTGGGAGATTTTCGCCGACACGCTGATCGAACAGGCCGAACAGGGCGTCGACTATTTCACCATCCACGCTGGCGTCCGCCTGCCCTACGTCCCGCTCGCGGCAAAGCGCATGACCGGCATCGTGTCGCGCGGCGGCAGCATCATGGCGAAATGGTGCCTCGCGCATCACAAGGAAAGCTTCCTCTACGAACGCTTCGACGAGATTACCGAGATCATGAAGGCCTATGACGTCGCCTACAGCCTCGGCGACGGCCTCCGCCCCGGCAGCATCTACGACGCGAACGACGAGGCGCAGTTCGCCGAGCTCTACACGCTCGGCGAGCTCACCAAGCGCGCCTGGGCACAGGATGTGCAGGTGATGATCGAGGGCCCGGGCCACGTCCCGATGCACAAGATCAAGGAGAATATGGAAAAGCAGCTCGAAGCGTGCGGCGAGGCGCCCTTCTACACATTGGGGCCGCTCACCACCGACATCGCGCCGGGTTACGACCATATCACCAGCGGCATCGGCGCCGCGCAGATCGGCTGGTACGGCACCGCGATGCTTTGCTACGTCACGCCGAACGAGCATCTCGGCCTGCCCGACCGCGACGATGTGAAGGTCGGCGTCGTTACCTACAAGCTCGCCGCCCACGCCGCCGACCTCGCGAAGGGCCACCCCGCCGCACAGGTCCGCGACGACGCGCTATCGAAAGCGCGCTTCGAATTCCGCTGGCGCGACCAGTTCAACCTGAGCCTCGACCCCGACACCGCCGAGCAGTACCACGACCAGACGCTCCCGGCCGAGGGCGCCAAGTCGGCGCATTTCTGCAGCATGTGCGGCCCCAAATTCTGCTCGATGAAGATCAGCCAGGAAGTCCGCGACTTCGCGAAACTGCAAAATCAGGACAGCGCCGCCTTCATCGCCGCCGAAGAGGCCGAAAAGGGCATGGCCAAAATGAGCGAAGTGTATGAGGAAACGGGGCGGGAGCTGTATATGGGCGCAGGCGGGCGCGAGCATGACTGAGGGC
>NZ_DASWTD010000276.1:0-4354 GCF_036402335.1 Sphingopyxis sp.
CGACGCGATCGTTTTCGGGCCCGCGATGATCGACGAGGCTATCGTCGGATCGCTTCTTGCGGCGCTCTTGCCGGCGCTCCCCGAAGACATGTTCCTGCTGCTCGACGCTGTCGCGCTTCGCGCCGCGGGCGATCATGCCGAGGAAATTCGGGCGCGCGGCGCGCATATCGTTATGACGCCGCACGAAGGCGAACTGGCCGCCTTGTTGGGTGTCGAGCGCGAAGAAATTGCCGCCGATCCCGCCGGCAACCTGGCTGAAGCCGTCAAGCGCTTCGGTTGCGCGGTGATGGTGAAGGGGTCGACCAGCCACCTGATGGCCGGCGACACAGCGCTGAGTTACGCGGGCGGCGGCCTTGGCCTGGCGGTCAGCGGATCGGGTGACATATTGGCGGGGCTGATCGCGTCGCTTGGAGCCCAGGGGCTCTCTCCGCTCGACGCGGCAGCGTGGGGCATCTGGCTCCACGGCGAGGCGGGGCGCCGCCTGTCGGAGACGATGGGATCGCTCGGCTTTCTGGCGCGCGAACTGCCGCCGCTCGTTCCCGGCTTGATGCGGGGCGTCTGACTATCTCAATCCTGTGTGTGTAGTACATCGCCTGCACCAGGCACGAAGGTGCCAAAAGGCGCAGCCCCGCCACAGCGCAGCCTCGAGCAGAGCCGTTGACGCGCTATTTTGCCATGCGGACTTCGTTGATGGTCTTCCCCGTCCACCGTCTGACGGCGCGGCGCAGGTTCGCACTGTCACTGAATCCGACCTTCCAGGCGACATCGTCCACGCTCATCCGGGTGGTCTGCAGATATTCGATCGCCAGCTTGCGACGAACATCATCCACTATCTCTCCATAGCTGGTTCCTTCAGAAGCCAGCCGGCGACGCAGGGTGCGTTCCTGTAGCCCCAACTGGCCCGCGATCGATGTCATCGAGGCGGACTGATTGGGTGCCAGAAGCAGCAGTTGATAGACTTCGCCGGACAGCCCTGACGCGATCCGCGACTGCCCGATCAGCCGTTCGCAAGTCTCCTCGAGCATTGTCCGCGTCAGCCGGTTCCCTAATTCGGGTGTCTGGTCGAGAATTCCCACCGGGTAATGAAGCTCGTTGGATTCCTGTCCGTAAGAACATGGGCAGGACAGCGCATCTTCGTCGGCACGCGCTTGCCCGTCTTCGGGCAAGGCGAATATCGCACGTATCGGCAGATTGTCCGCCCCGGCGGTGTCCCGAATATGCGTGAAGGTCATTTTCATCTGCTGACGAACGAGGAATGTCCGGACCTCATTGCTCATCACGTCTCGATAGATTTCCTCGAATCGCCAGATCGCGAATGCGCCTTCTGTTCGCCAACCGAGCTTTACCGTCGGAGTGGCAAGGGGCTGATATCGCACCGCGAAGTCGAAGAACTCGCGCATCGTCGGCGAGCACATCAGCGCGTAGCCATACATGCCATAAGCGGATAGGTGGAGACGCGAGCCGATCACAAACGCGTCGGAGAACTCGGCGCCGGCGGCGACAATATTCTCGCACGCGACCAGATACTGGCCGATCGAGGTCAGCGTGTGCGGATCGCGAACCTCGGCCGGCGTCAAGCCGGTTCGATCCAAGACCCTTTCCGGCACGATACCGCGGCTGGCGACGGCGTCTATGACCGTTGCCAGTTTGAATGGCGCGAAGATTCGCTGATTGAGCGACGGAAAGCCTGCGCGACTGCGGCCACTTACCCCGCCGGCTTGAACATCGCCAGGCGACAACGTCTCTCTCCTTCTTGCTGTCCGCTAAAGACACATCGATGTCCGTCAAGGCGCTTACAAACCTCTCTGGCAGACCATAAGCAGGGCATCAAGTCGGCAAAGTCCGGCCGCGGCTAACGCCGTATTTGACAAGCGAGGGAGAGGACCGACATGTCGAACAACATCAATTTCGTGGCACGCCGCGCGTGTCTGCTATCCGGCTCGGCGATCGCGGCAATGTGCCTTGTGCCGGCAAGCGCGCAGGCTCAGTCGGCCGACTATAATGTGCAGTCGAGCGGCGACAGTGAGGCCGACACCGAAATCGTCGTCACCGGCACAAGCATCCGCGGCATTCCGCCAACCGGATCGGGCCTGATCGGCGTGACGCGCGAGGATGCGAAGCTGATCGGCGCCGCCAGCACGCCCGAACTGCTCGCAACGGTTCCGCAGCTCAACAGCTTCAACACCGCGCCGCGCACCAGCAATGGCGGGCTTGGCTCCTTCGCGCCGGGCCTCCGCGGGCTCCCGCCTGCCGCTACCCTGCCGCTGATGAACGGACATCGCCTGATCTCGGGGAGCACGCAGCAGACCAATCCCGACTATCCCTTTCTTCCCGAGCTCGCGATCGAGCGGGTCGAGATCGTCGCCGACGGCGCCTCGGCCATCTACGGCTCGGATGCCGTCGCGGGCGTGGTCAACTTCATCACGCGGAAGCGCGTCTCGGGACTGGAGGCGAATGTCCGCTATGGGTTCGCCGACGACTATCACGCGTTCAACGCGGGGGCCATTTTCGGTCACGACTGGGGTAGCGGCTCCTTCGTCGCGGCCTATCAATATTCGGAGAGCAGCAACATCACCGGCGCCGACCGGCGGTATCGCTCGCTCGACTTCCGGGCGGCAGGCGGCGTCGATACGCGCTCGGCCGTCTGTCCGGACGCGAACGTCAACCTGTTCACCGGCACCATCTATGCCGCGCCCAGCCTGGCGCCCGGGCTCAACACCTGCGACCCGCGCGGGCCGGTCGATCTGGTGCCGGAAAACCGCACCCACGCCGCCTTCGTCTCGGCGCGCCAAGAACTGTCCTCGAACGTGACCCTTTGGGCCGATCTCCTCTACTCTGATCGACGGGATATCGTTCAGGCTGCGCTGCCCGGGCAGACCTTCGTCCTGATCACTGCGGCCAATCCCTTCTTCCGGGCGCCACCCGGCACCGGGGCGACATTTGAATTCGTCGACTTTCGGCCCGACAACCTGGTTGGCGCCGATCATTTCGACCAGACGTTCCGCGTCAGGAGCGGGAACGCGACGGCCGGGCTCGACATCAAATTGCCGGGTGACTTCAAGGCCAGCGTTTTCGGTACGTTCAACTGGGCGCGGAACGACACCTTCCAGCCGGGTATCAACACGACCGCCCTGACGGCAGCGGCGGCCGGCACGACGACCGCGACCGCGCTCGACCCGTTCGGCACCCGTACCAATCCGGCGGTCGTTGCCGCCATTCTCGACAATCCGACCGATTTCACCAACCGCCAGCGCACCCGGATTGGCGCCGTGAAGAT
The DNA here is from genome assembly GCF_036402335.1 of Sphingopyxis sp. Lineage (GTDB taxonomy): Bacteria > Pseudomonadota > Alphaproteobacteria > Sphingomonadales > Sphingomonadaceae > Sphingopyxis. The sequence continues at coordinate 3,278 of NZ_DASWTD010000276.1, forward strand.
CGACGGACCGCTCGCCAACCTGCCGGGCGGGGATCTCAAGGTCGCGCTTGGCGCCGAATATCGGCGCGAAACCTACATGCAGCGCGGTTCGAGCGGAGGCGTCGGCTTTCCGGAAGATCTGGGCCGCAACATCGCGTCGGTCTATGGCGAGCTGTTCGTGCCGATCGTCGGCGAGGGCAATGCGGGGCCGATGGCGCATAGCCTCGCGCTGTCGCTCTCGGGGCGCTACGATCATTACAGCGACTTCGGCTCGACGACCAATCCCAAGGTCGGCATCACCTGGGAGCCTGTCGAGGGCGTCAACTTGCGCGGGAGCTACGGCCGGTCGTTCCGCGCGCCCGGACTTCGCGACCTCGGCTCGACCGTCGGCTCTTACTACGCCGCGGCTGCGCTGGTCGACGCCTTCGGCGCGCGCGATCCCTTGCGCGGCGCAACGCAAGTCAACACGATGCTGCTCTTCGGCGGCAATCAGAATCTGAAGCCGGAAAAAGCCAGGACCTTCTCGTTCGGGCTTGACCTGAAGCCGGCCTTTGCACCGGGCCTTACTGCCGGCGCTACCTTCTATGACATCAAATATCGCGACGTGATCGGTACGCCGTCGGGCCTCGGCGCGCTTGTCTTCACCGATCCCACCTTTGCGTCACTGGTCATTCGCGATCCGAGTGCCGCGCAGGTCACCTCGGCGATCACGAACACCGTGCCCTTCTTCTATACCTTCTCGGCCGTGCCGACGATCGGGAACATCCTCGATCTGCGCCAGGGCAATTTCGGCATCCGCAAGACCAACGGCATCGATTTCGACATACGGTATCGGCATACGGCGGACTTCGGGACGATCTTCGGCGGGGTCGCCGGCAATTATATCCTGAAATATCGCACGCAGTTGTCGCCGACCTCGGCGGTCAGCAACTCGCTCGACGCCGGGATTCCTCGGGCGACCCTGCGGACCACGCTCGGCTTCACGGCGGGGCCGGTGACGATCGTCAATTTCGTCAATCATCGCAGCGGCGTTACCGCGTCGTTCGCGACCCCGACTGGCTCGAGCCTCTATCGGTCGAAAAGCTATACGACGGCGGA
>NZ_DASWTD010000277.1:0-1646 GCF_036402335.1 Sphingopyxis sp.
GACATCACCGTCGATCACTGCACGGCGCAGTGCGCCGGCCCAATAATGCTCGATTTCAAGCTGCGCCGCCATCATGTCGACTTCGCCCGCGTCCAGCTTGTTAGCAACCTCGCGCTGCTTTGCCGTGAACGCCTCGGTCCCCGCGTTCTTGAGCGCACGGACGGGAATGACGGGCAGGCGCGGGTCGATCTGCACGCTCGCGACCGCTTCGCGTGCCGAGGCGCGCAGGAACGCCTTTTTGAAATTGGGGTGTGCGATGCTTTCGGTGGCACAGACGAACCGCGTTCCAAGCTGCACGCCCGACGCGCCCATCTCCAGATAGCCGGCGATCGCCTCGCCGCGACCGATGCCGCCGGCAACGAAGATCGGAACTTCGCCTGCGAGCGTCGGCAGGATTTCCTGCGCGAGCACGCTCGTCGACACCGGGCCGATATGGCCGCCGGCCTCCATGCCCTCGATCACCAGCGCATCGACGCCCGAGCGGACGAGCTTCTTCGCGAGCGCGAGGGTGGGGGCGAAGCAGATGACCTTGGCGCCCGACGCCTTGATCGCTTCGAGGCTGCCTTTCGGCGGCAGGCCGCCTGCAAGCACGACGTGACCGACGCCATGTTTCGCACAGACGTCGATCAGGTCGAACAGCTGCGGGTGCATCGTGATCAGGTTCACCCCGAAGTTTCGCGTCGCGAGGGCCTTCGTTGCGGCGATCTCGGTATCGAGCAGTTCGGGCGTCATCGCGCCGCACGCAATCACGCCGAAACCGCCGGCGTTGCTGATCGCGCTGACGAGGTTGCGCTCGGAAACCCAGCTCATCGCACCGCAGAGGATGGCGTAGTCGCTGCCGAGAAGTCCGGTTCCGCGGGCCATCAGATCGTTAATTTTGCTCATTGAGGCAGCCTTTGCCAGCACTGGGACTCGGGCGCAATCCCTAGCGTCGTTGCGGCCGTCGGCGCGCCGGGCCGCTGAATCCGTTGGGCGCATCCATTTGGCGTGACAACCGAACCTTTCGGCGCAGAAAGCAAATCAATCATTGTCAACTAAATTACTTGGCATATGCTTGCCCGGCGAATCCACGAGGGAAAGGAATTATCATGAGCGCTATCAACGAAGTCGCCAAAGGCGGCTCCGAAGAGGTGCCGCGCGCCATTCAGACGGTGCTCGAGGCACTCGGCAAGCTGAAATTCGGTGCGATCCAGCTGACCGTGCACGAGGGGCGCCTGGTGCAGGTCGATGTCACCGAGCGGCACCGCTACCCCAACTGATTTTGACCAGCTCCCGAAGGGGGAATTGACCCTCATCCTGCCGCAGACCGGACCGCCGGATGTGGCAATTTTCGTGCATCTTCAAAGCAACAGGAAAATTGTCATGACCGCAAAATATCCGTCCGTCCGACGCCGTATTCCGGCGTCAGCCCTTACGCTCTCGTTTCTGCTCGCGTTTGGCGCGGCCCCCGCCATGGCCGAGGAAAGCGACGCCGGCGATGCCGCCGCCGCAACAGTTGCCGCGGCCGACGAGGCCGACAGCGACGTCAGCCGCGGCGACATCATCATCGTCACGGCCCGCCGCCGTCAGGAAACCGCACAGGAAGTACCCGTCGCGATCTCGGTGATCCGTGGTGATTCGATCGAGGCCACCGGTAATTTCAACGT
>NZ_DASWTD010000278.1:0-4897 GCF_036402335.1 Sphingopyxis sp.
TGGGCATCCCGCTGCAGGGTCCGACGCGCCCGTCGGGCAGCGGCGGCAAGGGCGGCGGTTCGGCGCGCGGCGAAAGCGGGGGAGGCGGCCGCGGCGGCAGTGGCGGAGGAGGCGGCATGGGCGGAATGGGGATGGCCGGTGGCCTTGGCGTCGCGGGCGGGGCGAGCATGGCGCGGGGAGCCACGCCCGATGCGGCTGTTGACCCGGCCGACGGCGAACAACCGAAATGAAGGGTTAGCAGGACGTCACGACTACGCTAAGGCGCGAGTCGTGACTGCCACCCGTTTTTTCTCCGACAATGCTGCGACGGTGCATCCGGTGGTGATGGACGCGCTGGCGGCTGCCAATCACGTCGATACGGCCTATGACGGCGACGCGCTCAGCCAGTCGCTCGATGCCGCTTTTTCCGACCTGTTCGAAACCGACTGCGAAGTCGTGTGGATCCCGACCGGGACCGCCGCCAACAGCATCATCCTCGCGCATTTCGTGCGGCCGTGGCAGGGCATCCTCTGTTACGAGGAAGCGCATATCGAGGTCGATGAATGCGGTGCGCCGACCTTTTATTCGGGCGGCGCCAAGCTGATGACGCTGCCCGGCCAGGGCGCGAAGATCGATGCCGAAGCACTGAAGGCACGGATCGCCGCGATCCGCCAGGATGTGCATCAGGTCCAGCCCGCGGCGATCAGCATCACCAACGCCACCGAATACGGCCTTGCCTGGCGCCCCGGGGAAGTCGGGGAAATCAGCGAGATCGCCAGGGCCAAGGGCATGAAGCTCCACATGGACGGCGCGCGCTTCGCTAATGCGGTCGCCTTTCTGGATTGCGCGCCCGCCGACGTCACGTGGCGCGCCGGGGTCGACGCCCTGTCGTTCGGCTTTACCAAAAATGGCGCGATGATGGCCGAGGCGATCGTTTTTTTCGGCGGTAGCGGCGGGGCAGGGGTGCGCGAACTCAAGAAGCGCGGCGGACATTTGCTCAGCAAGGGGCGCTTCGTTGCGGCGCAGATACGCGCGATGCTGAAAGACGACCTGTGGCTGGCCAACGCGCGCGCCGCCAACGCCGGTGCAGCCGCGCTGGCGATCGCGTGTGGCGACCGGCTGATGCATCCGGTCGAAGCGAATGAATTGTTCGTGCGGCTGACCGCGGCCGAAGCGTCGCAACTGCGCGGCGCCGGGTTCGATTTCTACGATTGGGGCGAAGGCGCAGCACGCCTCGTCGTCAGCTGGGATCAGGATGCGCAAGCCGTCGCACCGCTGGCGGCCGCGATCGCGGCACTATGAACGAGCGGCCGCCGACGCTACTCAGCCCGCGCGTCCTGCTGCCCTTTGCGCTGGTGACGTTGATCTGGGGATCGACGTGGATCGTGATCAAGGGACAGCTTGGCATCGTCCCGCCGAGCTGGTCGGTGACCTATCGTTTCGCGGTCGCGGCGATCGCGATGTTCGCCTTCGCGGCGATCCGGCGGGAGCGATTGTTGCTCGAACCCCGTGCGATGCTTTTCGCGGTGGCGCTCGGGATTGCGCAGTTCACCTTCAACTTCAATTTTGTCTATCGCGCCGAGCAGCATATCACCTCGGGGCTGGTCGCGGTGCTCTTCGCGCTGCTCATCGTGCCCAATACATTGCTCGGGCGCACTTTTCTGAAGACGCCGCTCGAGGGACGTTTCCTCGCGGGCGCCAGCATCGCGATCGTCGGCGTCGGCCTGATGATCCTCCACGAATATCGCGTCGCTGAACTCGGAGCGGGCGAGGTTCTGCTCGGTACCGCGCTGACGCTTGCCGGCGTGATGAGCGCGTCGACGGCCAATGTGATGCAGGGAACGCAGATCGCGCGGGCGCAGTCGATGGTCGTGATGATCGCCTGGGCCATGCTGTTCGGTGCGCTCGCCGACGGCAGCTATGCGTGGATCACCACCGGGCCGCCGGTGATCGAACCGACACCCGTCTATCTGGGCGGAGTTCTCTATCTCGGCATTATCGCAAGCGCGGTCACTTTTCCGCTCTATTTCAACGTCATTCGCGCGATCGGGCCGGGGCAGGCGGCGTGGTCGAGCGTGCTGATCCCGATCATCGCGATGGGCTTTTCGACCGCATTCGAGGACTATCGCTGGGCAACCCTGTCGGTCGCGGGCGGGGTCGTCGCGCTCATTGGATTGGTGATCGCGGTCGCGAAACGGCCCGAACGGCCGTCGGTCAGCGGCAATATGGTTTCCGTACCGGTCGACCCCGAGAGCTAGTTGTCATCGGTGTGTTGCTTTAGTAAAGCGGCTCCATGAAGCACCTCCTCGGCACCGCGCTCCTTCTCCTCACCCTTCCGGCCGTGCCTGCCTTTGCGCAGGCCGCCTGTACGCCCGGCACCTATGCCGCTCCCGGCGGCGATTTCGTCGTGCTGGTCAAGTCGCCGGCGGTTGCGGCGCCCGGGTTGCGATACCTGTTTCGCGACGGCCGCCGCGGCGCAACGAGCGATGCCGGCGTGCCGCTGGCGTGCGGCGCCAACGATGTGACGGTGAACGGCAAGGTGTGGGCGCCGATCGCCTTTCGCGAGACTCCAGCGACCTTCGACAGCGTCGGTACAAAGATGACCGGTGTGCTGATCGAACCGCCAGGCGCGCCCGATGCCAAGCGGCCGCTTGTCGTCATGGTGCATGGTTCCGAACGCACCTCGCCGATCGGCGGCGTCTATGGCTATGCGATGGCGGCGCAGGGTATTTCGGTCTTCGTCTATGACAAGCGCGGCACCGGCGGGTCCGAAGGCGAATATACGCAGAATTTCGAACTTCTCGCCGAAGATGCAGCGCACGCGCTCGAACAGGCGCGCAGCATGGCGGCCGGGCGCTACGAACGCGCGGGCTTTTTCGGCGGCAGCCAGGGCGGCTGGGTGGCGCCGCTCGCGGCGACGCGGACGAAGGCAGACTTTGTCGCCATCGGTTTCGGGCTCGTCGCCTCGCCGATCGAGGAAGATCGCGAACAGATGGTGTCGGAAGTCCGCGCCGCGGGGCTCGGCGACGATGCGGTGGCGCTGGTCAATCGCCTGTCGCAGGCGACCGCGGGCTTGCTGCTATCCGACTTTCGCACCGGTTATGACGCTCTCGACGCGGTACGGGCCGAGATGGCGGACAAGCCGTGGGCGGCAAAGGTCGAAGGCGAATATAGCGGCGCCATCGCGCGCATGCCGAACGACATGCTGAAGCGGATCGGCCGCGCGCGCGTCGACAATCTCGAGCTGATCTGGGATTATGACGCGGTCGCAGCACTGAAGAAACTCGATACGCCACTGCTCTGGGTGCTCGCGGGCGAGGACCGCGAAGCGCCGATCGAGACGACCCGCGGGGCACTCCTCGGGCTAGCCAAAGAAGGCAAGCCTTTCGACGTCTACCTGTTTCCCGATACCGATCATGGCATGTTCGAGTTCACAACGAATGCCGATGGATCGCGCAGCGTTACGCGCATCACCGACGGCTATCTCAAACTGCTCGGCGACTGGATCAAGGGCGACGCGCGTGGGCCTTACGGCCGCGCCGAAAGGCTTACCCCGCGCTGATCCGCTCGATATCGGCGCCGACGGCCTGAAGCTTCTCTTCCAGGCGTTCGTAGCCGCGGTCGAGGTGATAGACGCGGTTGACCTCGGTCGTGCCTTGCGCGGCGAGGCCTGCGATGATCAGGCTCATCGAGGCGCGGAGGTCGGTCGCCATCACCGGCGCGCCGACCAGATGGTCGACCCCGCGCACCACGGCGCTGCGGCCGCGCACGTCGATGTCGCAGCCCATGCGCGCGAGTTCAGGCACGTGCATGTAGCGGTTCTCGAAGATCGTTTCGGTGAACAGCGACGCGCCCTTGCCGAGCGTCGCCATCGCCATGAACTGCGCCTGCATGTCGGTCGCGAAGCCCGGGTAGGGCGCGGTTGACAGGGTGACGGGTTCGGCGCGGCCCGACATGGCGATGCGGATACCGGCCTTGGTTTCCTCGACAGTCGCACCGGCCTGGCGCAGCGCGGCGAGAGTGGCGTCCATCTCGTCGGCCTTGGCGCCGACGAGTTCGACGTCGCCCTCGGTAATCACGGCGGCGCAGGCGTAGCTGCCCGCCTCGATGCGGTCGGCCATGACGCGATAGGTCGCGCCGTGCAGCCGGTCGACGCCTTCGATCGTCAGCGTTTCGGTACCGATGCCCTCGATATGCGCGCCCATCGCGACGAGGCAGTTGCACAGGTCGACGATCTCGGGTTCGCGCGCCGCGTTTTCGAGCACGCAGGTGCCCTTTGCGAGCACCGCGGCCATCAGCGCATTTTCGGTCGCGCCGACCGAGACGACGGGGAAGGTGAACTTGCCGCCCGCGAGGCGCCCGCCGGGCGCAACGGCCTTTACATAGCCCGACGTGAGTTCGATCTGCGCGCCGAAGGCTTCGAGCGCTTTGAGGTGCAGGTCGATCGGGCGGTTACCGATCGCGCAGCCGCCGGGCAGCGACACCGTCGCCTCGCCGGCGCGCGCGAGCAACGGGCCGAGGACGAGGATCGAGGCGCGCATCTTGCGCACGATGTCATAGGGCGCGACGGTCGAGGTTAGCGTCGTGGTACGCGCGGTCATCACGCGGCCGAAGTCCTCGGGCCGCGATCCTTCGATCGTCGTCGAGCAGCCAAGCTGGTTGAGCAGGTGGCCAAAACCGTCGACGTCGGCGAGCCGCGGCAGGTTGCGCAGCGTCAGCGGCTCGTCGGTGAGCAGCGCGCAGGGCAGCAGCGTGAGCGCCGCATTCTTGGCGCCGGAGATGGGGATACGGCCCTTGAGTCGCTGGCCGCCGCGAATGACGATTTGATCCATCGGCTGTCTTTAGCGCATGCGCGAAGTCGCGCAAGCGGACTAGCTATGCGGGCGGCGCCGACCGCCTTCGTCCCCGGACGATCCGC
>NZ_DASWTD010000279.1:0-3256 GCF_036402335.1 Sphingopyxis sp.
CATCGCCGAGGCGCGGGCCAGCGGGACTGTGATCGAACCTGCGCAGGTCATGCGCCGCGGCGACGTCGAATCGGCACTCGCCGCTGCGTCACGTCGGATTTCGGGCGCGATCGAAATCGGCGGACAGGATCATTTCTATCTCGAAGGCCAGATCGCCGAGGCGCGGCCTGGAGAGGACGGACAGGTCCACATCTTCTCCTCCACTCAGCACCCCAGCGAAATCCAGCATCTCGTCGCACATCTGCTTGGTCGCCCGAGCGCAGATGTCACGGTTGAAGTCCGGCGAATGGGCGGGGGGTTTGGCGGCAAGGAAACACAGGCGACGGCGCCAGCGGCGGCGTGCGCACTTGTCGCTACGCTAACCGGGCGCGCTGCGCGAATGCGCTATGACCGCGACGACGACATGGTCATCACCGGCAAGCGCCACGATTTTGTCATCGGCTATGATGTGGCTTTTGATGATGCCGGGAGAATCGAGGCCATCCGGCTCGATCTGGCGTCGCGTTGCGGAATGAGCGCCGATCTGTCCGCGTCGATCAATGACCGTGCGATGTTTCATTCGGATAATTGCTACTGGCTGCCGGTCGTCGAGATCGTGAGCCATCGTTTCAGGACCAACACGGTCTCGAATACCGCCTTTCGGGGGTTCGGCGGGCCGCAGGGCATGGTCGGGATCGAGCGCGTGATGGACGCGATCGCGGCCCATCTCGGTATCGATCCGCTCGCCGTGCGCCGCGCCAATCTCTACGCACCGGGGCGTGATGTGACGCCCTACGGCATGACGGTTGCCGACAATATCGCGCCCGAACTGATCGCGGATCTCGCCGCGCGCTGCGGATATGCCGAACGCCGCGCCGAAATCGAGGCGTTCAACGCCGAGCATGCGGTCCTCAAAAAGGGGATTGCGCTGACGCCGGTCAAATTCGGGATCAGTTTCACCGCTACGCACCTCAATCAGGCCGGCGCGCTGGTCCTCGTCTATGCCGATGGTTCGATCCAGCTCAACCATGGCGGGACCGAGATGGGGCAGGGACTCTATGTCAAGGTCGGGCAGGTCGTGGCAGATATTTTCGCGGTGCCGCTGGACCGGGTGCGGATCACCGCCACCCGGACCGACAAGGTGCCCAACACGTCTGCCACCGCCGCTTCCTCGGGCACCGATCTCAACGGCATGGCGGCGAAAAACGCTGCGATGCAGATCCGCGATCGTCTCGCAGATATGATCGCCAAACGGCATGGCGTGGCAGCACAGGATGTCCGCTTCACGCCCGAGGGCGTTGTCGCGAACGATCTCGTCATGCCGTTCGCGGAGGTCTGCCAGCTTGCGCACATGAGCCGTGTATCGCTCGCTGCCAGCGGTTTCTATTCGACCCCTGAAATTCACTACGACCGCACGCGGCATCACGGCCGCCCCTTCTATTATTTCGCCTATGGCGCGGCCTGCAGCGAAGTTGTCATCGATACGCTGACGGGGGAGCATAAGGTCCTCCGCGTCGACATCCTCCATGATGTCGGGCGATCGCTCAATCCGGCGATCGACCTCGGTCAGATCGAAGGTGCCTTCATCCAGGGAATGGGCTGGCTCACGACCGAAGAGCTGGTGTTCGCGGACGATGGCCGGCTGCTGACCCACGCGCCGTCCACATACAAGATTCCGACCGCCAGTGACCGGCCACGGATGGACATTCGCCTGTGGGAGCGAGGACGCAACAGCGAGCCCACGATCCACCGATCGAAGGCCGTCGGCGAGCCGCCGTTCATGCTCGCGATTTCGGTATTGTCGGCGCTGACCGCAGCGGTTTCCGCCGCCGTTCCGGGCAGAGGACTGGCGGCGCTCGATGCGCCCGCCACACCCGAGCATATTCTCGGAGCTATTGCCGAATTGCGCGCGCGCGGTGGCTGACTGGATCGCCCCGGCAAAGGCGGCGCTCGCCGCCGGGCGCACTGCGCTGGTGTCGGTGCTCGCAACCGAGGGATCGGCGCCGCGGGGTGCGGGTACGCGGATGATCGTTACCGACGACGCGATCGTCGGCACGATTGGCGGAGGCCGGCTGGAGCATCAGGCGATCGATCAGGCCCGCACGATCCTGTCCTATCCCTCCGGGACATGGAGGGTGCAGGACTATCCGCTTGGCCCGCTTCTTGGGCAATGCTGCGGCGGCCGGGTCCGGCTGCTGATTGAGCATCTCGACGATATGGAGTGGGCCAACAGCCTCAAGGCGGACGAGAATGTGGCGGTGCGTTTCGAAGCGGACCGCGTGGTCAGAACGCCGACCGATGCGCCGCCATCATCGCTTCGCGCGCGCGGCGAACGTCCGGCGCAATTTGTCGAGCTCGGCCGCCCGCGGTCACGGCAAGTCCAGCTCTTCGGCGCGGGCCATGTCGGCAAGGCGATTGCCCGGGCGCTGCAGGGTCTGCCCTTTTCATTGGCCTGGTTCGACACCCGCACCGAGATGGATGCCGACGGCGTGACGGTCGTTGCCGATGAGGCGATCACAGATTGCGTACGCGACGGGAACAGTGAGACGATCGTGCTGATCCTGACGCACGATCATGGCCTCGACTATCGCCTGGTGGTTGCCGCGATGAATAGCGAGGCTGCCTTCATCGGCTTGATCGGGTCGAAGACGAAGCGAGCCCGCTTTCTGTCGCGGCTCGCCGCCGATGGCTTCGACAAGACCGCGCGCGCGCGGCTGACGTGCCCGATCGGTATCTCGGGCATCGACGGAAATGAACCGGATGTCATCGCCATCGCCGTCGTGGCGCAATTGCTGCGACTTTGTTCCCCGCAACCCGGAGACGCCAAATGACCCCTCATAACGCCCTGATTTCGGCGATGCCGAAAGCCGAACTCCATCTCCATATCGAGGGGAGTCTCGAGCCCGAACTGATGTTCGCGCTCGCGAGGCGTAACAAGATCGAAATCCCTTTCCAGAGTGTCGATGAAATTCGGGTAGCCTACAGCTTCTCACGGCTGCAGGATTTTCTCGACATCTATTATGCGGGCGCGGGCGTGCTGCAGACCGAAGAGGATTTCCGTGATCTGGCGGTGGCTTATTTTGAGCGCGCGCATGCGGATAATGTCCGCCATGCCGAGATATTCTTTGATCCCCAGACCCACACCGACCGCGGCATTCCCTTCGGCGTGGTCGCGTCAGGCCTGCTCGCCGGCATGCAGGAAGCTCGCGATCGTTTCGGCCTAACCTCGGAACTCATCCTGTGCTTCCTGCGCCATCTCGACGAAGAAGCGGCCCTT
>NZ_DASWTD010000280.1:0-3869 GCF_036402335.1 Sphingopyxis sp.
CGGCCAGTTCTTCCGTGTTCCCCGGCGAAGGCCGGGGTCCAGAGTTGGCTAGCGCCGACGTTTGCTCTGTGCCGCTCTGGGCCCCGGCCTTCGCCGGGGTACGGTCTGTGACGATGCCTTCTTCGACCAGCCAGCGCGCAAGCTTTGCGACGCGCTCGACCTTGTCGGCGACCGTCCCCAGCTTTTCGTGGAAGGTGATGTTCGCCAGCTTTTCGGCGTGCTGCGCGAGCGTCTTCTTCTGGTCCTGTTCCCAAAAGAAGCGTGCATCGGACAGGCGCGCCGCAAGGACCTTGCGATTGCCCGCAACGATCTCGGCGCCGCCATCTACCGCGTCGATATTCGCGGTGCAGACGAAGCCGTTGGCAAGCTTACCGTCGGCGCCGTTCACGACGAAATATTTCTGGTTCACGCGCGCGGTGAGCTGGATAACCTCGGGGGGCACCTCCAAAAACGCTTCGTCGAAGCGGCCGAGCAAGGGTACCGGCCATTCGGTGAGGCCGGCGTTCTCGATCACCAGCCCCTCGTCCGCGACGAGCGTCAGCCCGGCATCGGCTGCGGCCTTGGCGGCGCCGTCGCGGATGATCGACTGGCGTTCTTCATGGTCGACGATGACGTGGCACGCGCGCAGCTTCTCGGCATAGTCCGATGCCGAGCCGATCGTGATCTCGCCCGGGCAGTGGAAGCGGTGGCCGCGCGTCGCGAAACCCGCGGGAATCCCACTAACTTCACACGCAACAAGCTCTTCACCGAAGATCGCGACGATGCCCGAGAGCGGGCGGACCCAGCGCAGGCTCTCGCTGCTTTGGCTCTCCTTACCCCAGCGCATCGACTTGGGCCAGGCGAAGGCGCGGACGATCGCGGGGATCGCCTCGGCGAGCACTTCGGCAGTCGCGCGACCGGGCTTGTCAATCACCGCGAAATAGACGCCGTCGCGGTCTTCGAGCTGGTCTTGGCGAAGGCCGGTCTTGCGCAGAAAGCCTTCGAGCGCCTGCGGCGGCGCGCTGCTGCGCGGCCCCTTGAGTTCCTCGCTGACTGCGGCGGTCGCCTCGGGCAAGCCCTTGGCGATCAGCGCGAGCCGGCGCGGGGTCGAGCAGATGGTGAGGTCGCCCGTTTCGATGCCTGCGGCGCTCAATTGCGCGCGGAACAGCTTTTCGAGCTCGGCACGCGCGCCGGCCTGCATCCGCGCCGGGATTTCCTCGCTGCGCAGTTCGAGAAGGAAATCGGTCACAGCGTCCACCCCGGATATTTTGCGGTCCAGCGCTCGGACTGGCTGTCGATCCATGCCTTGCAGCTGCCCTTTGCGAGGTCGCGGACGCGCGCCATATAGTTGGCGCGTTCCTGCACGCTGATCACGCCGCGCGCCTGGAGCAGGTTGAATAAGTGGCTCGCCTCGATCGCCTGATCATAGGCGGCGAGCGGAACGTTCGCCGCGATCGCGCGCTGACATTCGGCCTCGGCTGCCTTGAAGCCCGCAAACAAGGTGTCGGTATCGGCGACCTCGAAATTCCATTTCGAGAACTGGCGTTCATTCTCGAGGAACACGTCACCATAGCTCACCGCCGCGACATCGCCGACCGCGTCGGAAAAGCGCAGGTCGTACACATTGTCGACATTCTGGATATACATGGCGAGGCGTTCGAGCCCGTAGGTGAGCTCGCCCGCGACGGGTTTGCAGTCGAAGCCGCCCATCTGCTGGAAATAGGTGAACTGGGTGACTTCCATCCCGTCGCACCAGACTTCCCAGCCCAGCCCCCACGCGCCGAGCGTCGGCGATTCCCAGTCGTCCTCGACGAAACGGATGTCGTGGAGCAGCGGGTCGATGCCGATCGCGGCGAGGCTGCCCAGATATTGTTCCTGCAGGTCGGCGGGCGACGGCTTCAGGATCACCTGATACTGGTAATAATGCTGGAGGCGGTTCGGGTTCTCGCCATAACGGCCGTCGGTCGGTCGGCGGCTCGGCTGGACATAGGCGACATTCCACGGCTCGGGACCGAGGCTGCGCAAGGTCGTCGCGGGGTGAAAAGTCCCCGCCCCCACGCGCATGTCATAGGGCTGCAGAATCGCGCAACCGCGCGCACTCCAATAGCTGTGCAGCGTCAGGATCATGTCCTGAAAGCTGAGTGATGTCTTGTCCGCCCCGTCGGCCACGGCCGCAATTCCTTCGCAGGTGCAAAAATCGCCGCCGCATTGGCCCAGCGGCGGCGCACGGTCAAGGCTCCCCGCCGTTCGCCCCGCCACGAAAACACGCGACCCAGTCAGGTCTCCAAAACTTTTTGTAAGGTGTTGTTGACATAGTCAGCGAATCGCGACATATAGTCATGCATACCTGACATAAAGACAGGTGAACGTGATGAAACAAGATTGATCCCAAGGAGTCCCAGACATGATGACCCGTATGTTGATCCTCGCCCTTTCGGTTGCCGTTGGCACTGCACCTGCAATCGCAGCGCCTGCGGCGGAAAGCTCCGTTGCTGCGGTGCGCACCGTCGATCTCGACCTGGCCCGTGCAAATGACCGCGAACGCCTCGACACGCGCCTGAAAAATACCGCAAACCGTATCTGCAGTTCCAATATGCGCGGCGTTGCCGAAGCCGAACTCCGGTCACAATGCGTATCGGCCGCGCTGGCTCAAGTCAGACCGCAGGTCGAGCGTGCGATCGCTCAGGCCCAGGGCGGGGCGCAGCTTGCCTTGCTGATGGTCCGGCCCACCCGTTAACCGACGGATGCGCGCGCAACGGTTTCGTTTCGGCCGGGCCTCCCCGGTGACGGCCGACGACCGGGGCTGGAGCGCTCTCTTGCGAAGGCGCCCCAGCCCCTTGGATGGCTACCGAAGCCGCTGCCCGAGCCCCGACATCCGGAATGGACACGAACAAAAAATTCCCCTTCCCCCGCATTTCGATGCTCTATGGGAAACGATGTCCTTTCGGATAGAAATGCTGGCGAGGCGCCGATGAACAATAAATTGAAAGTATTGCGCGCGATGCGGAACTGGAGCCAGGCCGAACTGGCCGACCGGCTCGACGTGTCCCGGCAAGCGGTGAATGCGATCGAAACGGGAAAATACGACCCGTCGCTGCCCCTCGCCTTCAAACTCGCCCGGTTGTTCGCCATGCCGATCGAGGAAATTTTCGACGATGGCGCTAACGGAGCCTCCGATGACCAGTGAACCCGGCGCGCAGCGCAAACCGATCGGCATTGTCTGGCCGATCATCATCATCATCGGCACGATGTTCCTGATGGGCGTCGTTGCGGGTTATCTCGACGGAATGGCCGAAAATGGCCGCGATGCCCCGTCATCGACGATCGGCGCGGGGTCCGTCCTGCTGCTGGGAATTGCCGCGATGGCGCTTTACGTCCGGCGTGCCGGAAAATTCTGGCAAGGCTGGTCGCGGCGCAAGCGGCTCTATTGGGCCAGCCTTGGCGCCGCCGGACTGCTCGGAGCGATTTCGGCTGTATTGCTCCAGAACGGCGGGGTCGACTTCGGGGTCGCGCTGTTCGCCAGCGGCGGACTGTCACGGTCGACCGCTATCATCCTGTCGTTGTTATGGGGCGTCGGGCTGGCCGTGATCATGCTCGTCTATCATCGTGCGATCGACGATCATGAGGAACGCGCCCTGCTATGGGCGGGCCTGGCGGGCTGGTATGCCTTCATTCTCCCCGCCCCGGCGTGGTGGATATTGCACCGCGCTGGACTGGCCCCGCCCGCCGACGCGATGTTGCTGTTCGTGCTGTCGATGGTGGTGAATGCCATAGTCTATCTCTGGCTGAAGTTTCGCTAGCCCCTCATTCCCCCTCTGCATATCTCCGGCTACAAGGGCCGATAATGAAAGGTAATTTCCAATGAAGAGCCGGTTCAAGATGCTCGCCAC
>NZ_DASWTD010000281.1:0-1735 GCF_036402335.1 Sphingopyxis sp.
GAGGAAACGGCGTGGAAGGCGCTGGCGAAGGCGGTGGGCGTGCGTCGCCAGCAGGCGCGTTGGGACTATGCGCGCAGCCTCATCGGGCGCGGGCGAGGCCCCGAAGCCTGGGGCGTGCTCGAGGTGATGCAGCAGGACGATCCCGACCTGATGATGGTCGATGTTTTCCGGCTGGCGCGAGGTGCGGCGCTCGCGCTGATGGCGCGTCCGGCGGAGGGCTTTGCGGAGCTGTCGGGGGAGGGGCTGGTCAACAATGCCGAGGCCTGCGCCTGGCGCGTATTGACGCTGGCACAGACCGGTTTTGCCGATCAGGCAATGACTCATGTCCATTGTGCGCTGCCGTCGATCAACGCGCGCAAGGCTTCCGACCGCAGGCGTTTCGTCGTGGGCATGGCGCGCGCGGCGGTGGAGACGGGCAAGCCCGACCTGGCCCTGCGATGGCTGGCGCAGCTTCCCGACCGTGATTCGACCGCTAATCTCTATCGTGGTCGCGCGAATCTCGCGCTGGGTCAGGGGGCCGAAGCGCGGCTGCGCTTCGCGCGCGTCGAACAAAGCGGCACGATGGCGGAGCGCATGGACGCGCAATTGAGCCAGATCGAGGCAAAGGTCGCCAACGGCTCGCTGAAACCCGTGGGAGCGCTCAAGGAACTTGAAAAGCTCCGCTATGTCTGGCGCGGCGACCATATCGAGGAACGCGCGCTTCAGTTGAGCTACCGCCTCAGCGCCGATATCGGCGACCTGCGCGGTGCGTTGGGCGCCGGTGCGACGCTTTTCCGGTTCTACGAACCCGGACGACAGGGGCCGGATTTCCTGACCGGGCTGCAGGCGCAGCTTGCTGCCGCGCTCGACCCCGCAAGCAAGCTTCCGCTCGATCAGGCGGCGGGCCTCTACTGGGATTATCGCGACCTTGCGCCAAGCGGCGCGGCGGGCGACTTCCTCGTCAACCAGCTCGCCGAACGCCTCCAGATCGCGGGGCTCTACGGCCGTGCGGCCGATCTGCTCGAGCATCAGCTGTTCGTGCGCGCGCGCGATCTGGCGCAGGGGCCGCTTTCGGCGCGTGTCGCATCGCTGCATATCCTCGCCGGCCGCCCCGATCGCGCACTGGCCGCGCTTCGCAAGACTGCGGCCAACGTCTATCCCGACGACATGGTCAATGCGCGCAAGCGCGTCGAGGCCGTCGCCCTGAGCAAGATCGGCAAGGTCGAGGAGGCGTTTGCGGTTCTCCAGGACGTGCCCGGTGCGCCTGTCCTGCGCGCCGAGATACTCTGGAAACAGCGTGACTGGGCAGGGCTCGCCATCGAGAGCGAGGCGCAGCTTCCCGCCGCAGGCAGGATCAGCGATGTCGATCAGGCGGTCGTGCTGCGTTACGCCATCTCGCTCGCCATGCTCGGCCGAGAGGATGCGCTCGCAGAGCTGCGCGTGCGCTATGGCGCGTCCTTCGCCGGCCTGTCGACAGCTCCGGTGTTCGACATGCTGACGGCTGCAGTGGGATCGGTCGATCCTGCAGCGGTTACGCGCGCGATGGCTTCGATTCCGAGCGTGAGCCCGGCAGGAGACATCGCCGAGCTGATCGAGGCCGGACCCCAGGCCGCCAAGCCCGCCGGCGCCTGAGCTCCACTCCCGACGAAATGCCTATCGTCGCCCCGTGAAAGCGGGGCGGCGATTTTCCCATGTCACCAGAAATGCGGATGGCTCCGGCTCGCAGGCAAAAAAAGGGGCGCTCCGCATGCGGAGC
>NZ_DASWTD010000282.1:0-1594 GCF_036402335.1 Sphingopyxis sp.
ACCCCCGCTCTCCGGCAGGAGTTCATGTCATAACGCCCGATGCGCGGCAATCGGGTTTGCCGCGCGGGCTGCATGCCGGTGCGGACCCGGCCGGCGGCGTGCGCTGCCGACCCGTCGCCAGACTATTCTATCCTGTCTGCGCCGCGGTCCAGCGGGTGATCACCGATTCGAGCACCGAAATCGGCATCGCGCCCGCCGACAGCGCGGTGTCGTGGAAGCCGCGCAGGTCGAACCTGTCGCCGAGCGTCGCCTTCGCCTTTTCGCGGATACGCACCCAGCTCGTCTGGCCGACCATGTAGCTCGTCGCCTGTCCGGGCCAGACGCAATAGCGCTCGATCTCGGTGATGTTCGACGGTTCGGGGGTGCCGAGCGCTTCGTTATAATATTGGATCGCCTTTTCGCGGGTCCATTTATAATGGTGGAGCCCGGTATCGGCGACGAGGCGCGCGGCGCGGAACATATAGCTTTGCAGATAGCCGAGCCGGCCCCACGGGTCGTTTTCATAGACGCCCATCTCGTCGGCGAGCTGCTCGGCATAAAGCCCCCAGCCTTCGGTATAGACCGAGTAGGCAGGGAGGCGGCGGAGACGCGGAATGCCCTCGGCTTCCTGCGCGAGTGCGATCTGGTGGTGATGGCCGGGCGATGCCTCGTGATAGGTCAGCGTCGGCAAGGTCCATGACGGATTTTCGGCGGTATCGCGCAGGTTGATATAATAGGCGCCGGGGCGCGAACCGTCGAGCGCGGGGATCTGGTAATAGCCGCCGGTCGCGCCATCCTCGATATCGGCGGGGACGCGGCGGATCTCGACCTTCGCCTTGGGCAGGCGGCCGAAAGCTTCGGGCAGGCGTGCCTGGATCGCCTGCATCTGGGCATTGAGTTCGGCGATCAGCTTTTCCTTGCCCGCGTCGGTGTTCGGATAGAGGAAGCGCGGATCCTTGCCGAGTGCGCGCATGCGTTCGGCGACCGTCCCCTTGGTCATCCCCTGCGCCTTGAAGATCGCGTCGGCGCGCGCCGAAAGTTCGGCGACGCGGTCGAGCCCGAGCTTGTGGACCTCCTCGGCCGACATGCCCGTCGTCGTCGCGAAGCGCAGGGCATAGGCATAATATTCGTCGCCCTTGGGCAGGCGCCAGACGCCGGCGTCGTGCGTCGCCCGGGGCCGGACCGCCTTGAGCTCGCCCGCCTGACGCCGCATCGCGGGATAGATGCGGTCCTTGACGATCGCGGCGCAGCGCGCCGCCCAGTCGCCGGGAATGTCCTTCGTCTTCGCGGCGACGTTGGTCGTCAGGCCATTGGCGTCGGGTGCGGGGGCCCAAATGCGGTCGAACTGGCCGAGCGTACGGTCGATCACGAAATCGGGCGGGATGACGCCCGCGGCATGATCGGCCTTGATCCGTCCAGTCTCATTGTCGAGCTGAACCGCGAAATCGGCGCAGCGCGAAAGATAGGCCTCGGCATCGGCGGCGTTGGCGATGCTGTGCTG
The DNA here is from genome assembly GCF_036402335.1 of Sphingopyxis sp. GTDB lineage: Bacteria > Pseudomonadota > Alphaproteobacteria > Sphingomonadales > Sphingomonadaceae > Sphingopyxis. The sequence continues at coordinate 1,481 of NZ_DASWTD010000282.1, forward strand.
GTTGATCAGGAAATCGGGAATCGAGCGGTAGGTGCCGCTGAGCTGCGTGACCGGGTGCGGTTCGGGCCAGCTATGGAGGCCGTAGGTGAATGTGTCATAGGCTTTGACATAATC
>NZ_DASWTD010000283.1:0-20319 GCF_036402335.1 Sphingopyxis sp.
GCACTCAAGATCGATCCCGCCGATCTGTATGGCAATGTGAAGCGCAGCGCGGCGTTCGAATATGCCTATGCGCTGTCGGATCTCAACAAGCCGGTCGATCGCAAGAAATGGTCGATGAATCCGCAGGAAGTGAACGCTTACAACGGCGGGCTGGAGAACAAGATCGTGTTCCCGGCCGGGATCCTGCAGGCGCCTTATTTCAGCGAGAGCGTCGACGATGCCGTCAACTATGGCGCCATCGGCGCCGTGATCGGCCACGAAATCACCCATGGCTTCGACGATCAAGGACGGAAGATCGACGCCGAGGGCGCAGTGCGCGACTGGTGGACCGCCGAGGATGGTGGGCGTTTCGAAGCGCAGGCCAAGGCGTTCGGCGCGCAATATGCGACCTATGAGGCGGCGCCGGGCGCGTTCATCAATCCCGATCTGACGATGGGCGAAAATATCGCCGATCTGGCCGGGCTGGAGGTCGCATATGACGCCTATCACCGTTCGCTGGGCGGCAAGGAAGCGCCGGTGATTGACGGGCTGAGCGGCGACCAGCGCTTCTTCCTCGCCTTTGCGCAGGCGTGGCGCGACAAGGCGCGCGAGGATTCGATCAAGCAACAGGTCGCGAGCGATCCGCACAGCCCCTCGCGTTGGCGCATCATCGGCCCTGTGCGCAACGTCGATGCATGGTATAAGGCGTTCAATGTCCCTGCCGGCGCCAAATATTATCTGAAGCCCGAGGAACGCACGCGGATCTGGTAGTTCTGAGACCCCTTTCTCAGGATCGGGCGGGGGCGGCCTCGTGTCGTCCCCGTACCGCCATCACCGTCAGCGATAGTGCAGCGCCGATGATGACGAAAAGTGCCGGGAAACCACCAAGCACCGACATCATCCGGATGCCGTCGATGCCGCCGCCCGCGACAAGAAGCAGGGCGACCAGCCCCACGGTGATCCCCCATACCGACTGGACGCCCAAGGGGGCCTCGGGGGCGTCGGGCGAGATGCCGCGTGTCGACAGGGCGCTCATCGCCGAAACATTGGCGTCGGCGCCCGCGACATAGGACAGGAAGATCGCAAACAGCACAATTGCCGCGACACCCGATCCGCCGCCCAGGGCGCTGAACAGGCGGAACAGCACAGGGTCCGGCCCCTGCGCGGTCAGGACGGCATAGAGGCTGGCGCCGCTCTGCTGGTCGAGCGCGATCGTCGCGCCGGCGATCGCGGTCATCCACACCGCGCCGAACAGCGAGGGCAGGATCAGATTGTACAGGATGAAGGCGCGGACACTGTAGCCAACTGCGAGCCGTCCAAGGAACAGCGCGGTGACCGGCGCCCAGGCGAACCAGTTGGCCCAGTTGAAGATCGTCCATTGCCGGTGCCAGCCCGTATCTACGTCGAGGCCGAGATTCCGGGGGACGAAGGTCTGGAAGTAGTCGAAGGTGCCGCGTAGCGCGAGGTCGAACATCGCGGCGGTGGGGCCGGCAAGCAGAACAAACGCAATAATTGCGAAGAAAATCCAGGTATTTAGTACCGACAGGCCGGCGATGCCCTTTTGCAGGCCGGTCGCGGCGGAGATCAGGAAGCTGCCGACGATCGCGATTGCGATCGCCCAGCGCAGCGGCGCGCCGCCGGCAAAGCCGCCGATCCCTTCGATTCCGCCCGCCAGCGCGAGGATGCCAGCGCCCATCGAGGCGGCCATACCCGCGACCAGCGCATAGAGGCAGACGATGTCGATGCCCGTCCCGACCGGCCCGTGCGCGCGCTGGCCGAGCAGGGGGACGAACAGCGACGACAGGCTGAACGGTTCGCGGCGATTGTAATAGACGAGCGCGAAAGCGAGCCCGGCGACGGTGTAGATGGCGTAGGGCGTCAGCGTCCAGTGGAGGAACATCGTCGATATCGCGAAGGTCGCAGCGGCGTCGCTGCCGGGCTGAAGCCCCAGCATCGCGGGCGGATCGTTGAGGTGGAACAGGGGTTCGGCAGCGCCCCAGAACAGGATGCCGGTCGCGATCGTCGTGCAAAGCGTCACCGCGAACCAACGCCAGCGGTTCAGGATCGGCTTTGCCTGCGGCCCGCCGATGACCCGCCCGCCGAGCGGCGACAGCGCGATCGCGGCGAGCAGTGCGAGAAAGCCGAGCCCCGCCCAGGCGAAGAGCGGCGAAAAATTGCGCAGGATCCAGTCATTGATCGCCGTCTCCGCTGCGACGAAAGCCGCTCCCTGCCACAGGCTGAGGATCACCGCGGCGAGAAGGACCGCCAGAGGCGTGAAAAACACGGGGCGATTGAGCGGATGCTGCGGGGATGCTGGCAAATGATCGGCCGATCGGACATGGGAAGAACCACCAGCATGGCGGTTGCCCGGAGCGAGGTCAAATTCGCCCCCGGAACGGGATATCGTGCAGCGCGTTGGACCGGCGGAACGGTTGAAGGAGAGCTTCGATGACGAGGATGATTTTGGCGACAGCCGCTGCATTTGCTTTGCTCGGCGCTGGGCAGGCCGTGGCCTTTCAGCAGCCTGTCGACACGGTGGCTGCGGACAAGGCGCCAGCCGACGCTTCGCCCGTGGCCGAGAAACAGCCCGACGGCACGACGCCCGAAGAGCGGGCGAACACCGCGCGGCTGAACGCCGCGCAAGCGTCGCAGGCGAAAGCCGAAGTGACGACCTACGAACAGGAGGTTGCGGCGGCGAAACAACAGGTCGCGCACGACCAGGCGGTGTTCGCCGAGGAGACTGCAGCCTATGAAGCCGAAAAGGCTCGCGTTGCCGCGATGTCGGCCGAAGAGCGGTTGAAATGGGAAGCTGATGCGGCCGCGTGCAAGGCGGGCGATATGACGCGCTGTGCCGCACCGGCCACGCCGCCGCGTTAAATCGTCAGCGTTCGGTGGACGATCGCGCCATTTCGCCGGCGGGCGGAGGCTCTTCGCCGGGGACGGTCCGCGAAACATCCTCGACTTTGGCCATGTCCTCTCGGCCGCGTGACTCGAGGTCGGGAAAGCGGCCGCCATAGCGGTAGCCATCGTCGACGGGTTCGACCGGCGCGAGCGGATCGACATCGACCGCCCCCATTTCACGGAACCCGTAATTCATGCGCTCTTCGTGCTGCGCGCGGAGGCGCGCCGCGGCGCCATAGCTGTCGGCGCAATCGGTGCAGGCGGGTGCTCCTTCGCCTTGCGGCATGGCCGCATCAGGGTTGGCGCTGAGGCTCGAAAAGGATGGAACCTCGTCCGATAGGCCATTCGTTCGGGTTCCGACTGCAAGTTCGCCGAGGAGCATGCCGCCGCCCGTGCCGATGAGGGCCAGCACCAGCCACCGGAATACACGGACGGCGTTGCTGTCGCGACTCGTGGCGGAATGTCTTCGCCTGACCATAGGCCATGATGGCCACGCCGGGGACACGGTTGCAAGCCGTCGATGGGGACGACCGCCGGCCATTGGTCGACGCTTCAACGCCTTTCGTCTCTCAATCGAGCGGGCGTTCGCGCCGATCGATCCAAAATGGATTCCCGCGACGTCCAGAGGGTATTCCAACGATGCGGGATATCGGGGCGATGGTCTCCCCGGTCCACGGTCCGGTATCCCGCATCCCTTGTAAGAGAGGACTCCCCCATGGCGAAATTTCCCTTCATCCTGTTCGCGGCGCCGCTAGCTGCCGCGGGCACCGTCGCTCCAGCTACCGCATCGGCAGCAGGCGAAGAGCGGCAGAGCGTCACCGTCCGCTACGACGATCTCAACCTTTCCAGCGAGCGCGATCGTGACCGGCTCACCACGCGCATCAAACTGGCGGTGGAAACAGTGTGCGGTGGCGGGCCGGGCTATCGGCAGGCTTTGCGCGAGCGGGCGATCGCGCAGCGCTGCGAGGCAACAACTATGGCCGATGCCAATGTCAAGCTGGCCAGCCTGTTTGGCGGCGATGGCACACGCCTGGCCGCCCGCGGACGGATTGTCGTCGCCGCGCCCTGACGATAGCCCGGTCCGCCGCGCAAAGGCGGCCATGCCCCCCGGGCCATGGCCGCCTTCAGGCGTGCATGATCGCCTTTACATCGTGAAGATAGGTGCGGCCGATGCGATGCACGCCGCCTTCGCCCAGATCGACGCTCCATGCGCCGTCGCCATGGTGTTTCAGCCCGACAATGCCTTCGCGGCGGATCATTTTCGATCGGTGAATACGCATGAACTGGTCGGGATTCATTCGCGCTTCCAGTGATTTGATCGTCTGGTGGATCAACCAGCTGCGCGCGCCGACATGCAGGCGCATATAATCGCGCTCGGCCTCGATCAAATCGACCTGGCCCGCGTCGATGCGAAGCATCTCGCCGCGGTTCTGGACCCAGAATTCGTTGATCCACTTGCTTTTTTGCTTGTTTTGTCCGCGGTCGGCGGCGCGCCATTCGCGTACCCGCGCCAGTGCACGATTGAGGCGGTCGGGGGACACGGGCTTCAGCAGATAATCGACCGCCGCGACATCGAACGCCGCCACGGCGTAGCGATCGAAAGCGGTGACGAAGATGACCGCCGGCGGATTTTCGAGCGCGTCGAGCGCGGCGGCGACTTCCAGCCCGTTGAGATCGGGCATCGCGATGTCGCACAGCACGAGATCGGGCGCGAGTGCGTCGACCATGCGAAGCGCCGACGCGCCGTCGCTGGCGGTGCCGACAAGCGAGATACCCTCCTGCTGCCCGGTCAGGATCTGGAGTCGTTCGATCGCCAGCGGTTCATCATCGACGATCAGGGTGCGAAGCGTCTGTAGCATGATCAGCAAGCCTCCCGTGCCAGCCGCAGCCAAAGTGAAACGACGAAACCACCGCTGTCCTAAGGACCCCATTCGCACCCGGCGGTGGGCCCATAGCGGGTCAGCAGGCGTTCGCGGACATTACCAAGGCCGAGCCCGGTACCCGAAGCGGGGACGGGCGCCTTGGGGTCGATATCATTTTCGATGCGCAGGACGAGCAGGCCATGTTCGGCGCTGGCGTGCAGGCGGATCGCAATCTTTCCCTTGCTGGGCGAGACGCCGTATTTGATCGCGTTTTCGATAATCGGTTGCAGGATCAGCACGGGAACGCGGGCGTGTTCCAGTTCACCGGGCATCGTCACCTCGACCTGCAACCGGTCGGGGAAGCGCGTCTGTTCGATATCGAGATAGAGGCGCTGGAGCGCGATTTCCTCGTCGAGACTGACGAGCTGTTCGGGGTCGACCGCAAGGCTGGAGCGAAGAAAGGACGACAGGTTCATGATCATCGTCTCCGCCTCGGCCTTCGAACCCTTGAGGACGAGCGTGGACAGCGAATTGAGCGTGTTGAACAGGAAGTGCGGATTGACCTGATAATGCAGCGCACGGAGTTGCGCCGTCTGTGCCTCGATACGGAAATGGTTGGCGCGCCGCTCGACCACACGCATCTCGTTCGCATAGCCGAACGCGACGTAGAGCGCGGCCCAGACGGCAAAAAAGAAATACCAGCGGATCGAGCTGTCGAGGATCAGCATCGTCTCCCACGCCACGGGGAATTTTTCCTGTAATTCCTCGACGATCTTCCCGGCATCGGGGCCGGGAAACCAGTAGAAAAAGACGAGCATGTTGATCGTCGCATAGACGACGACCAGCGGGATGGCGGCGCCCATCGCGGCGGCAAGGCGCGCACCGAAACTTTGCGGCTGGGCGCGCTGGAGCAGCTGGTAAAGCACGAAGGTGCACAAGATACCTGCGATGACGACGATGCCGCGCCGTCCCGCGTAGGACCATTGTTCGGTGGCGCCCGTGAGCATCGCGAGGCCGGTGGTGATCAGGAAATAGATCAGCCACATGGCGATGATCGACCCGATCGCGACACGCGGATTGACGCGGGCGTCGGAAGCGCGCCAGTCGGGCGCCGCTGCCAGCATTTTCGCACGCTGGTCGCGCAGCGCGTCTTTGCGGTTTGTCATGTTCATTGCGGCTGCTTTAGCGCCAAAGGCGGCATGAAGGCCAGCATTCACCGGGACGCCAGTCGAAGCGGTGTGCGCCTTGGTCGAAAGCCGGATGCGGGTCAGCTGCCCGGTTGCGGGAGCGTCCGGCGCCAGCCGCCGCGCTGATAAATCACCCAGGCCATCGCGAGCGAGGTGAGCGACGAGAGCGGAAAACTCCACCACAGGATGTCGCTGCCGACCGCAGGATAGCCGAAATAATAGATGCCGAGGCGGATCGGGAACATCGACAGGAAGAGAATGACGAGCGGCGGCACGACCGAACCGTTCGCGCGCAGGGTGCTGATCAGCACGATCGTCGTGCCGAACGGCAGGAAGGTCCAAGTGGCGATCAGCTGGATATTGCGCGCGACATCGATCGCGGGGCTTTCGCTGCCGAGGAAGAGCGCGAGCGCGGCGCGGTCGAAGAGGAGGAGCAGGACGATCAGCACGCCGGTCATGGCGAGGTTGATCATGATCCCGCTGTTCGTCACCGACGCCACGCGATCCCAGCGCCCGGCCCCGATATTCTGCGCCGCCATCGAGCTGACCGCGGCGCCGACCGCGAGCGCGGGCATCTGGATATAGTTCCAGAGCTGGAGCGTCGCGCCATAGGCGGCAGCGGTGACGAGCCCCTCGCGGTTGACGAGCCCGACCATGACGAGCCCGGCACCCGAGATCACGAGCATCTGCGCCCCCATCGGCAGCCCGCGCCCGATGATGAAACGCAGCTCGCTCCATTTGGGATACAGATAGGCGAGTTCGCGGCCGCGGAGGCGGAGCACGTGATTCTTCGCGTAGAACCAGGCAATCATTCCCGCGAGGCTGATCGTGCCGGCGGCCGCGGTGGCAAGCGCGCTGCCCGCGATGCCGAGGCGCGGGAAGGGGCCGAGGCCAAGGATGAGCACCGGGTTGAAAGCGATATCGAGCACAACCGCGAGGATCATGAAGCGGAGCGGCGTCACCGCGTCGCCCGCACCGCGCGACGCCATCATCAGCGTGACCGAAAGCATCGAGGCGGGGACCGCGAGGAAGGTGACGCGGAGATAGTCATGCGCGAGCGCAAAGGCCTCGGGCGGGGTTTCGAGCCAGCGCAGGATACGGTCGGAGGCGAACCAGCCGAGGATCGCGATGACGACCGAAAAGATCAGCGCGAGGCCGATGACGCCGCCGGTGGCGCGACGCGCGGCGTCGACGTCGCCGCGGCCCATCGACTGGCCGATCAGCACGGTCGCAGCCATGCCGAAACCGAAGAAGGCGCCGAACATGAGGAACATGATGATGTTCGCGTTGGCGGTCGCGGCGAGCGCGCCTTCGCCGAGGAATTGCCCGACCCAGATCGAATTCACCGAGCCTGACAATGTCTGGAGGATATTCGATGCGAGCGTCGGCAGCGCAAAGAGGATCAGCGTTTTGGTGATCGGTCCGCTGGTCAGGTCCATCCGCCCGCCGCCACGCGCCGTCTGGCGCGGCGGGACAGGGCTTGCCGCGGGGTCGGCTGCAGCCGCGACGGGGGTGGGGGTGACGGGGACGTCGTCGCTCAGTCCGGTGGTCATTCGGGCCCGCCCTCGAGATCGCCGACGCATTGCAGTTCGGGATCGCTTTTTGCCGCCTGTTCGAGTTTGCGGGTCTGTTCCGTGATCTCGGGGAAAAGACGGTCGGGGGCGACGCGATAGGATGTGATCAGCGCCAGCGCCCATCCATAGTGGCGGGCGCCGGCGGCGCAACTGTCGCTGCCGCCATCGCCTTCGCCCCAGACCTCGCGCCAGCCCGTCGTGCCTTCACGGGTCAGGATGATCTTGAAGCCCCCGATGGCGCCATTGTCGCCTTCGGCATAGGCAATCACGCGATCGCCGTCGTGCCAGACGCGCAGATGGCGGAAGGTGAAGCGCAGGTCCGGGTGGGTCCGCAGCGTCTCTATGATGGCCGCGCGTTCGGGGCTGCCGACGGCGGGTGTATAGGGAGTCGCGTCCCTGGCTGCGAGCGGCGCAGCGAAAAGCAGCGCCGTCGCCAGAACCAGAGTTCGCGCCCCCCGCATCACACCAGCCGCGCCAGCGCGGCAGCCAGGCGGTCGGCCTCCGCCTCTTTGGCAGCATGGTCGGCGCGCGCCTTTTCTACCGCTTCGGGCTTGGCGCGTTCGACGAACGACGGATTGTTCAGGCGGCCGGCCAGGCCGTCGCGTTCCTTGGCGGCGGCGGCGAGCGCCTTGGTCAGGCGGTCGCGTTCGGCGGCGATGTCGATCACGCCTTCTAATTGAAGCGCGATAGTCATGTCCGCAACGGTCACTTGGAGCGCATTGTCCTTGCCAAGGTCGCTCGATGGCAGGTCGGACCAATCAATACGCGCAAGTTTGCTGACTGCCGTCCAGTTTGCTTTCAAAGCTTGCTGATTTTCGACACTCCCGCCAGCCACGTAGCACTCCATGCGAGTGCCCGGAGGGATATTCATTTCGCTTCGGGCAGCGCGAACCTTACGGACGCATTCTATGACCAGTTCAATTTGATCGTCAGCCTCTTCGTCGCGCACGTCATTCGGCGCGGGCCATTTCGCGGTGATCAGCGGATAGTCGGCACGGTCGCCGAGCCCCGTCCACAGCTCTTCGGTGATGAAGGGCATGAAGGGGTGGAGCATCACGAGAATCTGGTCGAGCACCCAGCCGGCGACAGCCTTCGTCTCGTCGTCGATCGCGCCCTTGATCAGTTCGAGATACCAGTCGCAGAAACGGTCCCACGCGAAGCTGTAGATCGCGTTCGCGGCCTCGTCGAAGCGGTACGCGGCGAAGGCGGTTTCCATCGCGGCGACGGTCGCGGCAACCTCGCCGATGATCCAGCGGTTGACCGGCAGCGTTGCGGCGGGCGCTTCGAAGCTGGTCGATGCGGAGATGCCATTGGCTTCGCAGAAGCGCGCGGCGTTCCACAGCTTGGTGGCAAAGTTGCGGTAGCCCGCGAGGCGTGCGTCATCCATCTTGATGTCGCGGCCCTGGCTTTCCATCGCCGACATGAAGAAGCGCAGCGCGTCGGCGCCATATTGGTCGATCAGCCCGAGCGGGTCGACGACATTGCCCTTCGACTTCGACATCTTCGCGCCGTCGGGCGCGCGGACGAGGCCGTGAAGATAGAGCGTCTTCCACGGGACGTCGCCCATGAACTCCATCCCCTGCATCGCCATGCGCGCATCCCAGAAGAAGAGGATGTCGAAGCCCGAGATGAGGACGTCGTTGGGATAGTGGCGCTTGAGGAGCTCGCTGTTCTCGGGCCAGCCAAGCGTAGCGAAGGGCCAGAGCGCCGAGGAGAACCAGGTGTCGAGCACGTCCTTGTCGCGGGTTAGGGCGACACCTTCGCCGGCTTCGGCCTGTGCTTCCTCTTCGGTCTCGGCCACGAAGATGCGGCCGTCCTCGGCATACCATGCCGGGATGCGGTGGCCCCACCAGAGCTGGCGCGAGACGCACCACGGCTGGATATTCTCCATCCAGTTGAAGAAGGTCTTTTCCCACGTCTTTGGCACGATGTTGATGCGCCCGTCGCGCACCGCCTGCATCGGTGGCTGCGCGAGCGTCTTGGCGTCGACATACCATTGGTCGGTCAGCATCGGTTCGATCACGACGCCGCCACGGTCGCCGAACGGCTGCATGATCAGCTTGTCCTCGACCTTGACCATCAGCCCCTCGGCATCGATGTCGGCGACGACGCGCTTGCGCGCTTCATAGCGATCGAGCTCGCGATATTCCTCGGGAACGAGGTTGAGTGTGTCGATTTCGGCGGGGGTCGCGGAGACACCCTTCGCGATCTCGACCGCGCGCGCGGCGGCTTCGGCATAGGGCGCGCCGTCGGCGCGCATCGCGGCGACTTCGTCCATCAGCCGGTACATCGGAATGTTGTTGCGCTGCGCGACGCCATAGTCGTTCTCGTCGTGCGCGCCGGTGATCTTGACCGCGCCCGACCCGAAATGCGGATCGGGATATTCGTCGGTGATGATCGGGATCAGGCGGCGATGCTCCTTCGGCCCGACCGGGATCTCGCAATATTTGCCCACGATCGGCCGATAGCGTTCGTCATCGGGGTGCACCGCAACCGCGCCGTCGCCGAGCATCGTTTCGGGGCGCGTCGTGGCGATTGCGATATAGTCGCGCTCTTCCTCCAGCACGACATTGCCATCGGCGTCGCGCTCGACGTAGGTGTAGGTTTCACCGCCCGCGAGCGGATATTTGAAGTGCCACATATGGCCCGGCACTTCGTGCGATTCGACTTCGAGGTCCGAGATCGCGGTCTTGAGCGCGGGATCCCAGTTCACGAGGCGTTTGTCGCGGTAGATCAGGCCCTTTTTGTGGAGGTCGACGAACACCTTGACCACGGCCTCGGTGAAATGCGGGTCCATCGTGAACTGTTCGCGCGACCAGTCCATCGAGCAGCCGAGGCGGCGGAGCTGGCCGGTGATCTGGCCGCCGCTTTCGGCTTTCCATTCCCAGACCTTGTCGACGAACTCTTCGCGCGTGAAATCGGTGCGCTTTTGCTGGCGCTCGTTGAGCTGGCGCTCGACGACCATCTGCGTCGCGATGCCGGCATGGTCCATGCCGACAACCCAGAGGGCGTCCTTGCCGCGCAGCCGCTCGTAGCGGACGAGCACGTCCTGCAGCGTGTTGTCGAGTGCATGGCCGATGTGCAGCGCGCCGGTGACGTTCGGCGGCGGGTTGACGATCGTGAAGGGTGTCGCGTCGGGACGCGCGGGACGGTAGAGTCCACGGCTTTCCCATTCATGGGCCCATTTCGCCTCGATAGCGGCAGGATCGAACGTTTTTTCCATCGGCATAGCCGGGCGCCTTTGCCAGCCGGGGCGCGAGGCGGCAAGGGGGTGATCGTTTTAACGGCCCTCTCTCGTTCGTCATGCCGGGCTTGACCCGGCATCCCGCTTTGCTGTCGCGAAGGAAGACGCGGGACCTCGGATCAAGTCCGGGGTGACGAAAGGAGAATGAAGGCCGGCCTATTTCTTCAGATATTCACCCAGCCAGTTGAACACCGTCTGGTGCCACTGGACGCTGTTCGCGCCCTTCAGTACCCAGTGATTTTCGTCGGGGAAGACGAGCAGCTGCGACGGGATGTTCCGGCGCTGGAGCGCGGTGAAGGCGGCGAGACCCTGCGTATAGGGGATGCGGAAATCCTTCTCGCTGGTGATCACCAGCATCGGGGTCTTCCATTTGGTCACATGGTTCACCGGGTTCCATTTTTCATATTCTTCCGGAACCTGGAAATAGGGACCGCCATGCTCCCATTCGTCGAACCATAGCTCCTCGGTTTCATAGGCCATCGCGCGCGCGTCGAAGACGCCGTCGTGCTGGACAAGGCATTTGAAACCGTCGGTCCACTGGCCGGCGATCCAGTTCATCATATAGCCGCCATAAGAAGCGCCGAGCGCACAGGCGTTGGCAAGGTCGAGCTGCGGATCCTGCTTGCCAGCGGCAGCGAGGCCGAGCCTCAGATCCTCGAGCGGCTTGCCGCCCCAATCCTTGTTGATGCTGTCGGTAAAGGCCTGACCGTAACCGGTCGAGCCGTGGAAATCGACGCTGACCACGCCATAGCCCTGCTGCGCGAACAGGCGCGGATTCCAGCGCGTCGACCAGGCGTTTCCGAAGCTGCCCTGCGGGCCGCCATGGACGATGAAGGCGACCGGCAGCTTCTGGACCGGGCTGACGGGTTTCAGGATGATGCCCCATACCTTGTCGCCGTTGGCACCGGCGAACTGGATGCGGTCCATTTCGACCTGATCGAACTGGGCCAGCGTCGTTGCGTTGACCGCGGTGATCTGGCTGACCTTGCCCTGCGCGTCGCGGACATAGAGATCGGTCGGCGCGAGCGCGGTGTTGCGCGAATAGAGCAGGGCCCCGCCCGGAAGCGGCGTGACGTCGCCGATATTGCCCTCGAAAGCTTCGGTCGTCGCCTTCAGTTTCTCGACCTTGCCGCTCGCGGCATCGACGCGAAATACCGGATTCTCGAGCGTGTCCTGTGCGGTGACGTAGAGCGACTTGCCGTCCGCGGCCCAGGCGATCGAGGCGACCGAGCGGTCCCATGCGTCGGTGAGCTTCTTCGTCTCGCCGCTTTCGAGGTTGCGCAGCATCAGCACCTGCCGGTCGGCTTCGTAGCCCGGCCGCGCCATCGCGGCATAGGCGAGCCATTTGCCGTCGGGCGAAGGGGTGGGAAGGGTATCGGTCGCCTGATTGTCCTGCGTCAGATTGACCGGCATCATGCGGCTGTCGACCAGCCAGCTATAGATATCGAGATTGGTCGAGGTTGGTTCGTTGCGATCGGCCTTGCGCAGCGTGAAAAAGACGGTGCGGCTGTCGGCACCCCATGCGAGTTCTTCGCCGCCGCCGAAGGGTTTCGACGGGCTGTCGCCGGTGAGGCCGGCGTCGACCGGACGTGCGGCGCTTGCCTTGCCGTCCGCGAGGTTGAAGACGAAGGGACGGCTGTAAGTGCCCGGGGTTTCCCATTCGTCCCAGTGGCGGACGAAGCCCGCACCATCCTTGTACAGACGGCCTGTGCCGGGCCCGGGAAGTGCACCCTTGTCCTTCGCGTCGCAACCGAAGTCGGTGCATTCCCTGGGGATGTCACCCCATGCGAGCAGCTTGGTCGCGTCGGGCGAAATCCTGAAGCCCGACACATCGGCGCTGGTCTCGGTGACCTGCGTCGCGGCGCTGCCTGCTTTCGGGTCGACACGCCAGATCTGGCTTGTCCCCGAGGCGTTCGAAAGGAAATAGAGGATGCCGTCCTTGTCGAAGGCGGGAGCCGTTTCATTCTTGCCCGCGGCATCGGCGACCGGAGCGGGTTTCGCGTCCTTCGCGTTGCGGTCAATGAGCCACAGGCCGGTCGAGCGCTTGTAGGTCCCGGCCTCGGTCTCGGTCATCTGGAACACGACCCAGCGGCCGTCGGGCGACGCGGTCGGTGCCGCAACGCGTTTGAGCGTCGCGAGATCGACTTCGGTCATCGGCCGGGCGAAGGCGGGGGTTGAGAGGGCGGCGGCGAGCGCGATGGCGCTGGACAGGATATGGTTTCGCATGAAAGCGGTTTAGCGATGCAGCGCGCGGGTTCAAGGCGGAACGCGCATCGAGGTGGCATCGATCGGGGCAGGGAAAAATTCTGGCTTGCGAGTGCGCAAATAAACCTCTCTGGCCGGGCGGCTTGAAAGCCCGCATCGGGCTGGCCGAAAAGCAATCAGGATATCCATGTTCCGCGCCATAATGAAGACAAGCCGCCTGTTCGTGCCGCTGCTCGCAGGGGCGAGCCTGCGCGACCGCGTGATTGGCAGCGTGGGCGCCGTGCTGGGGATCGGCCTCGTCGGCATCGCCTGCCATGCCCTGTTTCCTGCAACGATGCCGTGGATCGTCGCGCCGATGGGGGCGTCGGCGGTGTTGCTGTTCGCCGTTCCCGCCAGCCCGCTTGCCCAGCCGTGGTCGATCGTCGGCGGCAATGTGATTTCGGCGAGCGTCGGCGCGGTGGTCGCGCAGATCGTTCCCGATCCTGCGATCGCCGCGGCCGTCGCGGTTTCGGGAGCGATCCTCGCGATGTCATTGCTTCGCTGCCTGCATCCGCCGGGCGGCGCCGCGGCGCTGAGCGCGGTGCTGGGGGGATATGCGTTGTTTTCGGCGCATGTGATCGATTTCCTGACCGTCGTACTCGTCAATTCGCTCCTGCTTGTCTCGATAGGCTGGTTGTTCCACTGCTTTTCGGGTCACAGCTATCCGCACCGGGCGAAGCCGGTCGAAGGCAGGGCTCTGGCGCCCGCGCCGGTTTCGGGCCTGCTGATGGACGATATCGACGCGGCGCTCGACGATCTCGGCGAAACCTTCGACATCAGCCGCGAGGATCTCGCGCTGCTGCTCGAGCGCGCGGAGATACACGCGGCGGAGCGCGGCAAGCGGTAAGGCAAATTCCGCCGGGATGACAAAAGGGAAAAGCTGCTCGGTTCTGGATGGGCCGCCCGGCCCTATCGGACGAGTACGCCGCCCTTCATCACATGGTCGATCTTTTCGAGGACAGTGATGTCGGCGAGCGGGTCTGCCCGGACCGCGACGAAATCGGCATAGCGGCCGGGGACGATTGCGCCGACGTCGCTGCGGCCCATTTCCTCGGACGCGCGTCCGGTGGCCGACTGGATCGCCTGCATCGGGGTCATCCCGTATTTGACCATGTTGCGGAACTGCCGCGCGTTGAGGCCATGCGGATAGACGCCGGCGTCGGTGGCGTAGCCGATGTTCACGCCCAGTTCGACAGCGCGATGGAACGCGGCGCGTTGCGCGTCGGTCGTCTCGCGGTTCTTGCGCAGATATTCTTCGGGCCAACCCTCTTTGGTGCCGACATCGTCGATCCAGGTGCCGTTATAGATGTCCATCGCGAGCCAGGTACCGTGCTTCTTCGCGAGTTGCAGCGTTGCTTCGTCGGCAAGGCTGGCGTGCTCGATACTGTCGACCCCGGCGTTGATCGCATTCTGGATGCCGATTGCGCCATGGGCGTGCGCGGTGACTTTCTTGCCGCGGGCATGGGCGACTTTCACGATCGCGCGGAGCTGGTCGATCGTCAGTTCGGGCGCGCCGGGTTCGGTGCCGAGCGCCAGCACCGCGCCCGTCGCGATCGTCTTGATGAAGTCGGCGCCATGGTCGAGCAGGTACGTCGTTTTAACCGCCGCTTCCTCGGGCGTCGCCGCGACGCCGAGGCGCATGTCGGGGGGCAGTTGCTCGTTCGGAACGACACCGTTGAGTTCGCCGCCGCCCTTGGGGATCGTGAGATAGGCACCGGCAACCCACATGCGCGGTCCCGGCACGTCGCCGCGGTCGATCGCGTTGCGCAGCGTGACGTCGGTCAGGCCGCGATAGGTGCCGACGTCGCGTACGCTGGTGAAACCCGCATCGAGCGTCACCCGCGCGTTGTGCGCGCCGACGAGCGCGGTCTCGGCGGGCGAAGCCTTCATTGGCGCAGCGAGGTCGGCGCTCTGGCCGAGATCGGCGAGGTGCGTGTGGAGGTCGATCAGTCCCGGCAGCACGGTGAACGTCGACCAGTCGACCCGCGTCACGCCGTCGGGGGCCTTGCCGCACGGACCGACGGCCTTGATATGCTCGGCCTCGACCGTGATGCACTGGCCCGTGCGCACCGCGTTCGAGATGCCGTCGATCAGCCGCCCGGCTTCGATATAGAGGGTTTCGGCCGATGCGGGCGTCGCGGCCAGGGTCGCGGCGAGCGCCGCCGTCAGATATTCGTACCGAAAGCGTCGCATTGGCGTGGATCCCCCGATTGCAGGCCGCGGCGCAGCCAGGTCATGCGTTGCTCGCTCGTCCCGTGCGTGAAGCTTTCGGGCACGGGGCGCTGGCCCGCCGAGCGCATCAGCGTATCGTCGCCGATTGCGTTGGCGGCGCGCATCGCTTCTTCCATGTCGCCGGCTTCGAGTACCGACTGGCCTGCGCTGTTCTTTGCGCGCGCGGCCCAGACGCCGGCGTAGCAATCGGCCTGCAATTCCATGCGGACCTGCAAGGCATTGCCTTCGGCCTGCGACGCGCGTTGCTGCGCGCGGCGGACCTGGTCCGAAATGCCGCTGACCGTCTGGATATGGTGGCCGACTTCGTGCGTGATGACATAGGCCTGCGCCGCGTCGCCCGCGGCGCCGAACTTGCTGTCCAGTTCGTTGAAGAAATCGGTGTCGAGATAGACCCCCTTGTCGGCGGGGCAATAGAAGGGCCCCATGGCTGAGCTTGCCGAACCGCACCCGGTATTGTCCGCGCTTTGCGAATAGAAATTCAACCTCGGTTTCTGGTAGCCGTTGATGAGGTCTCCCCACACCTTATGGGTCGAACGGAAGACGCTGCACGCAAAACGTTCGGCATCGGTATCGCAGGCCACTGGCGTCCCGCCGCGGCTGTCGACCGCAGGATCGGCGGTCCCGCCGCCGCTGCTCAGCATGTTGGCGCCCGGACCGAGCAGGAAAAATGCCGCCGCGCCGAGAATGAGGATCGTGCCGCAGCCCATCTTGCGGCCCAGCAGCATCGGCAGAAGCGCGAAGAGGAGACCGCCGAGTCCCCCGCCACCGCCACCGCTGAACCCGCCGCCACCCCCGCGTCCGAGGTCGCGAATATCGTCTCCGAGGCCGGAATCGTCGTCGAGGCGCATGGGAGTTCTCCAGCGATAAAGCGTTTCTTTCATCCGATAGTTACAGCAGCGCCGGTCAATTGGAAGGGGCTTCGGATATAATCGAGCCATTGCAATAGCCTGTGTTGCGGTGCACAAATCGGCCAGGCCTCCCATCAAGGATCCCCCGAGTCCATGCCCCGCAGAGCCGTCCGCGCCGCATTGCCGCTTCCCGACCTCGTCGTGCTCGTCCTGCAGGGAGGCGGCGCGCTTGGGGCGTTTCAGGCGGGCGTGTACGAGGCGTTGATCGACCTCGGCATCGAGCTCGACTGGGTCGCTGGCATCTCGATCGGCGCGGTCAATGCCGCGATCATCGCCGGGAACGAGCGCGATCAGGCGGTGGGCAAGATGCGCGAATTCTGGGAAGGGGTCTCGTCGGCGCTGCCGTCGCTTCCGGTCGCCGACAATGACTGGGCACGCGAATGGACACATATGGCTGCGGCTGGGCAGGTCGCGGCGTTCGGTGTCCCCGGTTTTTTTACCCCGCGCTTTCCGCCGCCGGCCTTTGCCGAACGCCAGACGCCCGAAGCGGTGAGCTTTTACGATACGACGCCGCTGGTCGCGACGCTCGACCGGCTGGTCGACTGGGAGCGGGTGAACACGGGCAAGGTGCGCCTGTCGGTCGGTGCGGTCGCCGTCGAGACCGGGAATTTCCGCTATTTCGATACGACATGCGACACGATCGACGCGCGCCATATACTGGCTTCTGGGGCATTGCCGCCGGGGCTGCCGCCGGTCGAGATCGACGGGACCTGGTATTGGGACGGCGGGCTCGTGTCGAACACGCCGCTTGAGCATGTCGTCGAGGCGGCGAACGAGGATATGCTGGTGTTCCAGGTCGACCTGTTCCCGGCGCGCGGACCGCGGCCGCACGATCTGGAAGAAGCCTGGTCGCGTGAGAAAGATATCCGCTATTCGAGCCGCACGCGTCGCATTTCGGACGGGCTGGTGCGGCGGCGCAAGGAGCACCGGCTGATCGACCGGATGCTGGAAAAACTGCCCGCCGAATTCGCCGACCTGCCCGAGGTGAAGGCCGTTCGCAAAATGGTCGATTGCAAGGCGCTCAACGTCGTCCAGCTGATCCATGAGCCGCCTGTCTGGCAAACGGGCGCGCGTGATTTCGAATTTTCGCGCTCGACGATGGAAGTCAACTGGGCGCTCGGCCGCGATGCGGTCGAGGCGGCGATGAAGGACGGCCACCTGCTCGCCGACAGTATCGCCGAAGGCCGGTCGGACAGCTTTGCGGTGCAATCGAATGCATTGCGACCAAAGACGGATACCGGCGTTTCCTGACTCTCTCCCCCACCGAAAGGACCCCAAAATGCGCCTCACTGGAAAGACCGCCCTCGTCACCGGATCGACCTCCGGCATCGGGCTTGGCATTGCGAAAGTGTTCGCCGCAGAAGGCGCAAACATCATTATCAACGGCTTTGGCGATGCCGATGCGATCGAGACCGAGCGCAAGGGGCTGGAAGCGACGAGCGGCGGCAAGGCCGCCTATGACGGCGCCGACCTGACCAAGCCCGATCAGATCGAGGCGATGTTCCAGCGCGCCGATGCCGATTTCGGCGGCGTCGATATCCTCGTCAACAATGCCGGCATGCAGTTCGTGTCGCCGGTCGAGGATTTTCCGCCCGAGAAATGGGACATGATCATCGCGCTCAACCTGACCGCGGCGTTTCACACGATCCGCCATGCGGTGCCGGGGATGCGCAAGAAGAAGTGGGGGCGCATCATCGCCACGGCGTCAGCGCACTCGCTCGTCGCCTCGCCGTTCAAATCGGCCTATGTCACCGCCAAGCACGGGCTGGCGGGCCTGACCAAGACGGTCGCGCTGGAAGTCGCCGACGCCGGGATAACGGTGAATTGCATCAGTCCGGGCTATGTCTGGACGCCGCTGGTCGAAAACCAGATCCCCGATACGATGAAAGCGCGGAACATGACGCGCGAGCAGGTGATCAACGACGTGCTGCTCGCCGGCCAGCCGACGAAGCAGTTCGTTACCGTCGAGCAGGTCGCGGCGATCGCGTCCTTCCTGACCCGCGAAGAGGCGGCCAATATTACCGGCGCGAACCTGAGCGTCGACGGCGGGTGGACGGCCGGCTGATCCGCTGCGCCCTTGAGCAATCTCCCTGGCCCTCCTAAGGTTAACCATCGAGGGACCGGGGAGAAGCGGAGAATCATGGGTCGCACCATTTGGGTATTGGCGGTGGCGTTGAGTGCCACCCTGGGCGCTTGCCGGACTGTGCCGCCGGTGCCTCCGTCGGCTGCCGACGCGCCGCCGGAAACGGGCACGTGGCGCGCGACGGCGACCGACGCCGACAAGGAGCGTATCCGGAACTGGCACAAGAGCTGGCAGGCGGCGCTCGCAGACGCGCGAGCGAAGGGTAACGGCGCCGATATCGATCGCGAAGGCGTGTTGTTGCAGCCGATGGCCGCGCTCCCCAATCCGCACCTGCCGGCAGGCGACTATCGCTGCCGCACGGTCAAGGTGGGGACGAAGGGGCGCAGCACGCTCGGCTATGTCGGCTATGGCTGGTTCCGTTGCCGCGTGGCGCCCGAACAGGGATTGTCGAGCCTGACCAAGCTGTCGGGGTCGCAGCGCCCGGTGGGGCTGATCTTTCCCGACAATCTGAAGCGGCAGGTCTTTCTCGGCACGCTCGAACTCGGCGACGAGAAGATCGCGGTCAGTTACGGTAGCGACCGGATGCGCGATATGGCGGGACTGGTCGAGCGGATCGGCAACAATCGCTGGCGGCTGGTGCTACCCGCGCCGGCTTATGAATCGCTGCTCGACGTGATCGAATTGGTCCCGGCGAACTGACAACGACAACAGGGGAAAACCGAATGCGTATTTTGTGGACGGGCGTCGCGGCGCTCGCTTTGGCAATGCCTGCGACGGCGCAAACGCTTGGCGGCGAGGTCGAGAAGCAGATGCCGTCGCTGATGGCGATCTACAAGGATTTGCACGCCAATCCCGAGCTCAGCTTCATGGAAGTGCGCTCGGCGGGTATTCTCGCGGCCGAGGCGCGCAAGCTGGGCTTTGAGGTCACCGAGAAGGTTGGCGGTACGGGTGTCGTCGCGGTGATGAAGAACGGGCCCGGGCCGGTGGTGATGGTGCGTGCCGATATGGATGGGCTGCCGGTGACCGAGCAGACGGGCTTGCCCGGGGCGTCGAAGGTACGCGTGACCACGAAGGAAGGCGTCGAAACCGGCGTGATGCATGCGTGCGGCCACGACACCCATATGACCGCGTGGGTCGGCGTCGCGCGGCTGATGGCAGCGAACAAGGCAAAATGGTCGGGCACGCTGGTCATGATCGGCCAGCCCGCCGAGGAACGCGGCGCGGGCGCGCGGATGATGCTCGCCGACGGGCTCTATACGCGCTTTCCAAAGCCGCAATATGCGCTGGCGTTCCACGATGCGGCGCAGTTTCCCGCGGGCAAGATCGGCTATACGCCGGGCTATGCGCTCGCCAATGTCGACAGCGTCGATATCAGCGTGAAGGGGGTTGGCGGTCACGGCGCCTATCCGCAGACAACCAAGGACCCGATCGTGCTCGCGAGCCGGATCGTCGGCGCGTTGCAAACGCTCGTCTCGCGCGAGATCAGCCCGCTCGACAGCGCGGTGGTGACCGTCGGCAGCTTCCATGCCGGCGCCAAGCACAATATCATTTCGGACGAGGCGAAGCTGCAACTGACGGTGCGCAGCTATTCCGACGAGGTTCGCGACCATCTTCTCGACGGCATCGCGCGCATCGCGAAGGGCGAAGCGATTGCGGCGGGAATTCCCGACGACAAGATGCCCGTCGTGACGGTCAACAAGGACGAATATACGCCCTCGACCTTCAACACCCCCGAATTCACCGAAGAGATGGCGGCGTATCTGAAAACCAGTTTCGGCGACGATCGCGTCGTCCAGATGCCGCCGGTGATGGGCGGCGAGGATTTCAGCCGCTTCGGGCGCGAGGACAAGAGCATCAAGAGCCTGATAGTCTGGGTCGGCGGGGTGCCGCAGGCCGAGTATGACGCGGCGAAAAAGGAAGGGCGGACGCTGCCGAGCCTGCACTCGCCCTTCTGGGCACCCGACGCGCCGGCGGTGATCTCGGCCGCGACTGAGGCACTGACCGCGATGACGATGAAGTTGATGGCGAAGTGAGGGAGAAAGTTCGTATGTCGGAGAGGCGTGAGCAATACTATTAACATCAGCTGGAAAAATATAGAAAAAGCA
>NZ_DASWTD010000284.1:0-4732 GCF_036402335.1 Sphingopyxis sp.
GTGAAAGATAACGTCGAAGCCGCTGGCCGACGCGCGCCTGAACGCCTTGGCTACGCCGGCCGTCACCGCGACCGCGGCGCGCGGAAAAAAGGCCGCAATGCTGAAGATCGAGCCGGTTCTTCGCTGGCAGTCAAGGCAATGGCAAAGCGAAACCTTGGTCGGCTCGCCTGCACAGCAGAGCACAAGCTGACCGCAATGACAGGAGGCATGCCGTTCCATCGGGATCGAGACTATCATCTCGTATCGCCGCGGCAAAGGGCATGGACTTGCCTTCGCCGCCGCTTTTCCCCACATCGAGCGCCATGAACGCTCCCAATCCCCCGCTTCGCGCCGCAATCGTGCCGGTCACCGCCTTCCAGCAGAATTGCACCCTGCTGTGGTGCACCGAGACCAACAAGGCCGCCTTCGTCGATCCCGGCGGCGACCTCGACAAGCTCAAGGAAGCGGCCCGCCAGACCGGGGTCGAGGTCGAGAAGATCCTCGTGACCCACGGCCATATGGACCATTGCGGGCAGGCGGGGATGCTGGCGAAGGAACTCGGCGTGCCGATCGAGGGGCCGCACGAGGACGATCGTTTCTGGATCGAGGCCTTTGCCGAGGACGGTGCGCGGTTCGGCATGGTCGGCGAATCGTTCGAGCCCGATCGCTGGCTGGTCGATGGCGACACGGTGACCGTGGGCAATCTGACGATCGACGTGATCCATTGCCCCGGGCACACGCCGGGGCATGTCGTGTTCCATCATGGGCCGTCGAAGCTGGCGATCGTCGGCGACGTCCTGTTCCAGGGATCGATCGGCCGCACCGATTTCCCGCGCGGCAATCACCAGCAACTGCTCGATTCGATCACGCAGAAGCTGTGGCCGCTCGGCGGCGATACGACCTTTCTGCCGGGGCACGGCGCGCACAGCAATTTCGCGCACGAACGGCGGACGAATCCGTTCGTGAGCGATATGGCGCTTGGCAATTAGGCCGGTTTATTTCGGCGCAGCGGCTTCGGTTTCGACGATCTCGGTCGTGGTGATGCTGGTCGGCGTCAGGTAGACGATCGCGATCGAGCCGATCGCAAGGCCGAGCTGCGTCAGCATGGTGATGATCGTGCCGACCATGCGGCCCCACATCATCCCGTCCATGCCGAGCGCGTGCAGGATGCGCCCGACGAGATAGAGCGCGCCGACGCCCCACAGCCAGAGCGACGAGCCCAGGCCGAGCTCGACCAGCGCGAGCAGGATCAGCACGAACGCCGTATTTTCGACGAAGTTGCTATGCGCGCGCATGCGCCGCGTGAGCGGTTCGTTGCCGCCGTCGCCGATGAAGACCTTTTCCTTTGTGCGCACGCGGCCGACGCGCACCGAAAGCCACAGGTTGAGCAGCGCCGCGCCAGCGGCGATCGTCAGGCTGATCGGCAGGATTATCATTTGGCTTCCCCCACATTGTTTGCCGGCACATTGTCGTGATCGGGCGGTGTAGCTGTGGCATCCCCGAAGCGGGGCGGCAAGCCCGCGCAAAGATGGACGCAATAGGCTTGCCTTTGCGGGCAAAAACGCTATAGCCCCGCCCGATCCGGCACCCGACACCATCAGGCGTTGAGGCACCCTCCGGCGGAAGATTTTCTTGTCAAAACCGGACAGGAACAAGCCTTCGCACGGCGGGCGGGCCAGTCATTTCCGGCGACGGCGATGACAAATCCGGGTAGCCGATTCGTGACACACTATTGAGAATGCAGGAAATATCATGGCCGTTCCCAAGCGAAAAACCTCGCCCTCGAAGCGCGGCATGCGCCGCAGCCACGACAGCCTGAAGGTTGAAGCCTTTCAGGAATGCCCGAACTGTGGCGAGCTGAAGCGCCCGCACAACCTTTGCAACGCCTGCGGCCATTATAATGGCCGCGAAGTGGTGTCGGTCGGCGCGTAAGCATCAAGCCGGAGGGCGCTAAAATGGTACTGACACCGCGAATCGCAATCGATGCGATGGGCGGTGACGTCGGCGTGCGCATGATGCTCGCCGGCGCGGCCATGGCGCGCCACAAGCACGACGGCCTGCGCTTCATCCTCGTCGGCGACGAGGTGCAGATCAAGGCGGCGCTCGAAAACCACCCCAATCTGCGCGCGGCGTCGGATATCCTTCACACCGACGGCGTGGTGTCGGGCGAGGACAAGCCGAGCCAGGCGCTGCGCAAGGCGAAAAGCACCTCGATGGGGCTGGCGATCGATGCGGTGAAGCGCGGCGATGCCGGCGGCGCGGTGTCCGCGGGTAACACCGGGGCGCTGATGGCGATGGCGAAGCTCGCGCTGCGCACGATGCCGGGAATCGACCGGCCGGCACTTGCGGCGCTGCTGCCGACGCTCGGCGACAATGACGTCGTGATGCTCGATCTGGGCGCCAACACCGATTGCGATGCCAACAACCTGATCCAGTTCGCGGTCATGGGCGCGGCTTATGCGCGCACTGCGATGGGGCTCGAAAAACCGCGCGTCGCGCTGCTCAACATCGGCACCGAAGAGCTGAAGGGCACCGATCAGATTCGCGATGCCGCAGCACGGCTGCGCGAGGCGCATGGCCTGCCGATGGAGTTCGCCGGCTTTATCGAGGGCGACAAATTGTCGCGCGGCAATGTCGATGTCGTCGTCCACGACGGCTTTTCGGGCAATATCGCGCTGAAGACGATCGAGGGGACGGCGCGCTTCGTCACCGACCTGCTCCGCCGCGCCTTCACCAGTTCGACGCGCTCGAAGATCGGCTTCCTGATCTCGCGGCCTGCCACCGAATTGCTCAAGCATCACCTCGACCCCAACAACCATAATGGCGCGGTGTTCCTGGGCCTGAACGGCGTGGTGCTCAAAAGCCATGGCAGCGCGGATGCGAAGGGAGTCGCCAATTGCGTCCATCTCTGCGCCGAGTTGATCGAGAAGGATATCACGCGTCAGGTGACCGAAGATCTCGCGAATTTCCGTAGCGGCGCGGCAGCATGACGCTGCGCGCCATCTTGGCCGGCACCGGCTCGGCCTTGCCGCGTACGCGCGTCTCGAATGCCGAGTTGGCCGAGCGTGTCGACACCAGCGATGAATGGATCGTCGAGCGCACGGGTATCCGTTTTCGCCATATCGCCGAGCCCGACGAGACGACCGCGACGCTCGGCGCCGATGCCGCGAAACAGGCTTTGGCGGCCGCCGGACTTGAGGCGGCAGATATCGGCCTGATCATCGTCGCGACCGCGACGCCCGACAATACATTTCCCGCAAGCGCAACCAAGGTGCAGGCGCTGATCGGTGCGCCCGATTGCATCGCTTTCGACGTCGCCGCGGTCTGCTCGGGCTTTCTCTATGCCGTATCGGTTGCCGATTCGATGTTGCGGACAGGCGCGGCGAAGCATGCGCTGGTGATCGGGTCGGAGACCTTCAGCCGCATCCTCGACTGGGAGGATCGCACGACCTGCGTCCTGTTCGGCGACGGGGCAGGCGCGGTCGTGCTGTCGGCCAGGGATGTCGACGACGACCGGGGCATCCTCGCAACGCGGCTCCATGCCGAGGGCAAATATTCGGACATGCTCTATGTCGACGGCGGACCGTCGACGACCGGAACGGTCGGCCATGTCCGCATGCAGGGCCGCGAAGTCTTCCGCCACGCCGTCACCAATCTCGCATCGGTGCTGGGCGAAGTGATGGCCGAGATCGGCCTCTCGGCCGAGCAGATCGACTGGGTGGTGCCGCACCAGGCGAACAAGCGGATCATCGATGCGACCGCGAAAAAGCTGGGCCTGCCGGCCGATCGCGTCGTGCTGACGGTCGATCAGCATGCCAATACGTCGGCGGCGTCGGTGCCGCTTGCGCTCGATCTCGCGGTACGCGACGGGCGGATCAAGCGCGGCGACCTGATCGTCCTGGAGGCGATGGGCGGCGGCTTCACATGGGGCGCTGCCGTCCTGCGCGTGTAATTTCTATCTGCCGCGTGAACTTCTCGCTCCATCCGTTTCAGTTTGGCGGATTAATTCGCTTTTGTTACATAGATACCCGGGACTCGTGACGGTGGGGGCTGTCGGAGACCTGTTACCTGTGACGCTTTACGAGGGGGAAGGGATCATCATGACTGCAGGCACGCTTACCCGGGCCGACATTGCGACGCGGATCAACCAGCAGATCGGCCTGTCGCGTAACGAATCGGCGACCATCGTCGAATCGATTCTCGATCATATGTCCGACGCGCTCGCGGTCGGGCAGAATGTCAAAATTTCGGGCTTCGGGACCTTTGTCCTGCGCGACAAGGCGCAGCGTATCGGTCGCAATCCGAAGACCGGCATCGAAGTGCCGATCCTTCCGCGCCGGGTCATGACCTTTCGCGCCAGCCAGACGATGCGTGGCCGCGTTGCCGGTAAATAAGCCGGGCCGCGCGCATGGCAGGACCTGACATGTCCGACGATGGCGGCAAGGCGACCGGCGCCATGCTCGCCATCGGCGAACTTGCGGTGCGGATCGGCGTTCCGACGCATGTCCTGCGTTATTGGGAGACGCGTTTCCCGCAGCTGAAGCCGCTCCAGCGATCGGGCCGGCGCCGCTATTACCGCACCGAGGACGTTGCGCTCGCCGAGCGGATCCACCATCTGCTGCATGTGCAGGGCTTCACGGTCGAGGGCGCGCGCAAGGCATTGTCCGAACCCGATGGCGTGCCCGACGTGCCCGTGCGCCTGCCGCTCATGCGCGAAGCGCTCGAAAACGCTGGCGCGGCGAACGGCGCCGCG
>NZ_DASWTD010000285.1:0-5316 GCF_036402335.1 Sphingopyxis sp.
CCGGGCGCTGCGATTTGTCTCCTCATGGGAAACCATCCAGAGTTCGGTGTCGAACGGGAGCTCTATCTCGAGCCGCACCAGATCGAAAATGGCCTTTCGATAAAAGGAGGGGCCGAGGGCAATGCCAAAGCCCGTTTGCGTCGCTGCCACGGCAAAGTTCGCGGAGTTCGTCTTGAACGTCGGGCCATCGCTGGCATCCACGATGCCTTGCCACCAGTTGAACAGCTGGTCGGTGTGATGAATGGCCTGATAAATCAGATTATGGCCTGCGAGTTCGTCTATCGCGGCCGGTACGCCGCTCCGTCGCAGATATTCGCGCGATGCGAACAGGGAAAATCCCAGCATTCCGAGGCGGAAGGCGACAAGGCGTGGGTCTGTGGGCCTGACGATGGTGATGGAGATATCGGTTTCCTCGGTCAGGAGGTTGCCCGCGTGCGATCCTGTGACCACATCGAGCGCAATATCGGGATATTGCCTGTGGAAATCGCCCAATATGGGCGTGACCCAATGCGTGCCGAGCCCCTCGGATACGTAAAGGCGTACGACCCCGGCCAGCTGTCCGTCCATTCCGGCAATATCGTTAGTGACGGCCGATACGACCGCTTCCATCTCGTTCGCCTTCGCGACCAGCGCCTTTCCCGCCGTCGTCAGGGTCATGCCATGGGCCCGGCGAACGAACAGCTTCGCGTTGAGCTCGCGCTCGAACTCCTGCACGCGTCGCGCAACGGTCGTGGCGTGGGCGCCCATCTTCTCGGCGGCATGGTGAAAGCTGCCACTCTGGGCGACGGCTAGAACGAATTGAAGATCGTTCCAGTCGCGCATCGGGCGCCGCTTCCTAGCTTGTGCCATCCCTCAATCCTCCCTGTCGCAGCGGCATCGATGCGCGATGAGCTGCGCAGATGCAATTGATGCGAGATTGCGGAAGCACCAACAACTTGCCCAACGTCAGCTATCTCAGATCTGCGGCTAAAAGCGGAAGGTCAGAAAGCGGCCAAATGCTACGGTTCAGGCTGCCAAATTGGCCGCGCCCGCGTCCGAGCGGAAAGCGTTGCCGCCATCGCCTCCTACGGACGCGGGGCGAGCAACTGATCTAAACCGCCATCTTCCACGCCAATTTTTTCCAGGCGCGGATAACGCAGGCCGCCATGATAGTTGATGATGACGTCGCGATAGCGTGTGCCGCCTTTCACCAGCAGCCGGATCGGCGCGCGCCTGTCTTTTGCAGACTTGATCGCAGCGATAAGCCGGTCATCCGAATATTCGCGGCCGTCAACGGCAACCACCGTGTCGGCTACGTCGAGGCCGGCTTCGAACGCCGGCGAGTCCCAGGTAACCGCGCTGATCGATCCGGCCTTGCCCATCACCAGTCCCAGCGAATAGCTGAGGTCGGCCTGGCTGCGGCTCTTTTGCGCACTCTTGAACGCCGCGGTCGGTTCATCCGTATAGACGAGCCGGTAGCCGTTGGCCTCGAGCCCCGCCAGCGGGGCCCGCTCGCTTAATCCCTCGAGGCGTGTCTTCAGCAGCTGTGCCCAGTCATAGGGATGAATGTCGTTCAGCGTCCCGACCACCTGATCGAAATCATAGGTCAGGACCCCCCAGTCCCCGTCGCGCATCCCGAAGAAGGCGGATGCAAAATCGTCGAGCGACTTCCTTCCGCCCGACTGCTTGCGCAGCACTGCATCGACCTCGAGCCAGACCAGAAGCCCTTCATTGTAATAATCTTCCGAGCGCTGCCAACTGACCCATCCCTTGGGGCGCCGCCGCGCGATGACAGGGTCGTTGGTCGTGTCGATCAGGGGGCGCCAGGTTCGCGCCGGACGGTTGTCGAGGCCGGCGGCGATGCTCGCCAGCATGTCGAGCGTATCCTGCTTGGACACGATCCCCGACCGTGCCTGGAGCACATAGCCCCATAGCTGCGTCTGCCCCTCATAGACCCACAGCAGCGAGTCGCGCATCGGCGTCCGGAAATCGGGGGTCCAGGCGTCGGCGCCGCGTCGAAACTTGCCGTTCCAGCTATGCGTCAATTCGTGCGGCAACAGGTTGCGCGACCCGGGTCCATCGTTCCATTTAGAAAAATATCCAGGCTTTACGCCGTTTTCGGAGCTGCGGTGATGCTCGAGCCCGATCCCTCCCATCTCGTCGGTGATCGCAAGCAGGAATTCATATCGGTCGTAGTGCTGGGCACCGAAAAGCTTCACCGCCTGCTTGACGAGCCTGCGGTGCGCGTCAATTTGTTCAGGCTTGGCCTCCAGTTCCTCCGGATCGTCGGCAAAGACGTTCAGATCGACCCGGTCGGACAATTTCCACTCGCGATAATATCGTCCCGCAAAGGCGGGTGAATCGATCAGCGTTTC
The DNA here is from genome assembly GCF_036402335.1 of Sphingopyxis sp. Lineage (GTDB taxonomy): Bacteria > Pseudomonadota > Alphaproteobacteria > Sphingomonadales > Sphingomonadaceae > Sphingopyxis. The sequence continues at coordinate 2,355 of NZ_DASWTD010000285.1, forward strand.
ATAGTCTGTCGTCTCGTACACATAATCGCGACCGCGCTTCTTGGCAGGCAGCCCGGCGACGGCGGTCCATCCTTCGGGATAGGTCGCGGTTACCTGCACCGGGATGCGCCGCGTAAAAAAGCCGGCGGGATAAAGGCTGACATGGTTCCACTGGAGGTTCAGCATATTTGGTGCAGCGACGATCCGGCCCTGATCGGTATCGGTCGGCGAGGTGAACTGGAACTCGATATCGAGCTGACGAACCCCTTTCGGCACATTAATGTGGAAGGCCCACATGTCGACCGTATCGCGTGTCCACGGCACGAGCGCGCCGTCCGCGCGGATCTTGAGACCGGTCAGCTTCTCGATCTGTCCCGCCGGCGCATGCACGCCCGGTAGCCACGAAGGCGACAGCAGGACCATGGCCCCGGGCGCTGTTACCGGGATGGTCTGACTCACGCGGAAAATCCCTTGCTGCACATCGGTCGCATCGACCTTCAACGTCATTATCCCGGGGAAATTGACGTCGCGCGCGGCGGGTATCCGGTTCTCGAATGGGACGGGCTGGGGGGCCGAATTCTGCGCAGCCGCCGATGTCGCGAGCAAGATGGCGGCTAGCGGGAAGAGATGGCGCATGATTGCTCCAGAGAGGGGAGGGGCGAGAAGGTGACGGAATATTCCGCTGTCAGCCGAGCGCGGGGGGCCTCGTTCGCGCAATCCACGGCGAGGCCTGCTCATAGGCGTGGCCGAGCTTCAGGACATCGAGATCGGCGTTGCGCGGACCGATCAGCTGGATGCCGATCGGGAGCCGATGACGACCGCCGAAGCCCGCCGGTATCGCCAGTACCGGGAGCCCCGCCATCGTGGGCGGCAGCGTGACCTCCATCCACCGATGATAGGAATCCATCTGGACCCCCGCGATCTCGCGGGGCCAGTGCTGCTTCGCATCGAAGGGAAAGACTTGCGCGGTCGGGAGCGCAAGAAAGTCGAACTTCTCGAACGCCTTTCGAAATGCCTCGAAGATGCGGGTGCGCCCTTCCGACGCCTTGGTGAGTTCGGTGGGGGTCAGCTTCTTGTAACCCTCCACTTCCCAAATGGCCTCGGGCTTCATCATTTCCCGCTTCGCAGGATTGTCATAAAAGCCTTCGAGATCGGCTCCGACCGACCAGTGGCGCAGCGTCACCGCCGTACGCCACATCGCGCCTGGCTCTTCGACCAGCGCTGCCTCTTCGACCTGCATTCCAATCGTCCGGAAGGCGGCGAGCGCCTTTTCGCATGTCTCGATGATCCCGGGCTCCATCGGCAGCGCGCCGCCGAGGTCGCCGAGCCAGCCGATGCGCTTGCCCTTCCAGTCGCGATCGAGCGGCTGGGCGAAAATCGCAGGATCGTCCGCCGGCGCGAAGGGCGCTCGTGGGTCGGGTCCCGCTTGGACGGAAAGGAGGAGGGCGACGTCGCGCGCGCTGCGCGCCATCGGTCCCGAGGTCGCGAAATTCTGCCAGAACAGATCGCTGTTCGGGATCGACGGGACGCGCCCCCATGAAGGGCGGAAGCCGAAAATATTGTTCCAGCCCGCCGGGTTGCGGAGTGATCCGCCGAAGTCGCTGCCGTCCGCGAGCGGGACCATCCGCAGCGCGAGGGCGACCGCCCCGCCGCCGGTGCTGCCGCCGGCCGATTTACCGGAGTCGAAAGCATTGCCCGTCGTCCCGAAAATCGGATTGTAGGAATGCGAGCCGAGCGCGAACTCGGGTACATTCGTCTTGCCGACGAAGATCGCCCCGGCGCCGCGCATGCGGCTCACCACGAGCGAATCGGCGGCTGGGATGTTATCCTTGAGGATCGGCGAGCCCTGCGTGAAGCGGATGCCTTTGGCGGGAGCGGTGTCTTTCACGGCATGGGGAAAGCCGTGGAGCACGCCCCGAAAACGGCCTGCGGCCGCGTCCTCGTCGCACGCGGCGGCCTCGCCCATCGCGGCCGCGCGGTCGATGCGCGAGACGATCGCATTGAACCGGGGATTGAGCGCATCGACGCGCGCGAGGTGGGCCGTCATCAGTTCGCGCGCGGAAACATCTTTTTTCCGGATCGCGCCGGCGAGCGACACCGCGCTCATGTCGAGAAGCTCGCTCATGCCGGCGGTCCCTTTCACGGCAGCAAATGCAGGAACAGAAACGGCGAGCGCCGGGATCGCAGCCAACAGGTCGCGGCGACTGGGCGCGCGGGAAAAATCAGCCGGGGCCATCAAAACTACCTCTCTTCACAAATGATCGTCGAACCATGCCAGAACCCTGCGCTGGATATCGAGCTGATGCTGCGGCTCGACAATCCGGTGCGGTTCGCGCGGGTAGCTGACCATCATGGTCTCTTTCCCGAGCAGTCGCAGTCCGCGGTAGAAGCCGAGCCCCTGCGCGATCGGCACGCGCCGATCCTCCTGCCCGTGCAGAACGAGCACCGGCGTCGTGACGCGGTCGACCATGCGGAGCGGTGACGATGCGTCCATTCGTGCATTACCCGATGGGGGCACCCCGAAATAGGCGGTGATGAAGTCGGGCGTATCGGTCGATACGGTCGCGCTCACCTGGTCGGTCAGCGCGGCCCCGACAACCGCTGCCTTGAACCTTGTGTCGTGCGTCACCGCCCATGCCGACAGGAAACCGCCATAGCTCCAACCGCCGATCCCGAGCCGCGAAGGGTCGGCGATTTTGCGCGCGACGAGCATATCGACGCCGTCGGTGACGTCCTGATAGTCGTTACTGCCCCAGCCGTCCTTTACCGCGCGCGCAAATTCATTTCCCTGGCCCGCCGAACCGCGCGGGTTGGGCAGCAGCACGGCGTAGCCGTGGCTTGCAAGCATCTGCCCCCAATCGACCCAGCTGCCTTGCCAGGCCGCGGTCCAGGTCTCGTGCGGCCCGCCATGCGCCAGCACCACCGTTTTCACCGGGATGCCCGGGCGATAGGTCGGAGGGGTGATCAGCACGCCGTAAATCGG
>NZ_DASWTD010000286.1:0-5028 GCF_036402335.1 Sphingopyxis sp.
GGCGCAGCCATGGGGAGGGGGACCGCCGCCGCAGGCGGCGGTGGAGGGGCCGCAACGGTGCGCCATTAGCCCCTCCGTCAGCGCTTTGCGCTGCCACCTCCCCATCGCTGCGCGACAGGGAGGATCAAATGGCAACTCACCATCCCCAAGCCGACCGACCCTAGATCTTCCCGCGCACACTCAGGAAGAAGCGCCGGCCCAGATAGTCATATTGCGTGCCGAACGCCGGCGCCTGTCCGATCACCGGCGGTGTCGCGGTGACCACGGTCGAGACGCGCGGCGGCGGAGTATCGAACAGGTTGGCGACCCCCAGTGTGATGCGGAAGCGGTCGGCGACGTCACGGCTCAGCGACAGCGAGTGATAGAAGGTCGCGGGCACGCTGACGTCGGGACAGAAGCGCCCGCCCGGACGGAAGCCCGAGGTCCGGCATGCGTCGCCACCCTGCGCGCGGAGCAGGTCCTTCATGTTCGAGGCCGCGCCCGTGACGTCGAGCCCGTAGAAGAGCGTCCAGCCATCCTTCATCCAGCCGAGGTTGAAATCGCCGACCCATTTCGGATTGCCGATCTTGCCATTGTCGTCGATTTCGGTGCCGGGGAACAGCTCGACCTCGTCCTCGACCTGCCAGGTCATCTGCGCGCGGAACGCGAGCGCGCCGAGATTGCCGAGGTCCTGGTCGATCGCCAGCGACAGGTCGACGCCGCGGTTCCGCTGGCGGCTGACGTTGACATAACGGTCGGTGACGGTGGCGACGCTCTGCGCGTCGGTGCCCGTCGCCGTGCGCGTGAACAGGCCGCAGAAGGGTTCGGTGGCAAAATTGTCCGAATCATAGCAGCTGGTCAGGATGTTGCCCGCGCCGAGCAGCGTGATCTCGTCCTTCACCTTGATGTCGAAATAATCGACCGCGAGGCGCGTCTTGAGACCGCCCCACAGCGCGCCCGACAGATCGGGGGTCAGGATGACCGACACCGTCTTCGCAGTCGAGGTTTCGGGCTTGAGCCGGCCGAGGCCGCCGCCCGACGTGATCGTCGCCGGGCCGATCCCGCCGGCATAATCGGGGGCGATGCCCGCCGCGGCGCAATTATCGAACACCCGCTGGCTGATCGCGCCCGCCTGCAGGCGGGCCGCGGTCTGGATGCACGGATCGATATCCTGCTGGCCGAGGAAACCCGTCTGGTCCTGCAGGAACAGTTCGAACAGCGCCGGGGCGCGGAACGAGGTGCCCCATGTGCCGCGGAAGCGCAGCCAGTCGGTAACCGCCCAGTCGGCGCCGACCTTCCACGTCGTGTCGCTGAAGCTGTCCTGCGCACCGCTGCGCGCGGTCGCCTCGACATGCGTATAGCGCGCCGCGCCCGACAGCGTCAGCCGCTCGATCATCGGGACGCCTTCGAGCAAGGGCACCTCGATCTCGCCGAACAGCTCCTTCGACACGGTGCGGCCCGCGGTGATACCCGAGGTGGTGAAGTTCGCGACATTGCCCGCGCGCGTCGCCTCGCCCGGCGTGTCGTCGATCTCGTCGCGGCGGATATTGGCGCCAAATGCCGCGCCGACCGGTCCGGCGGGCAGGGTGAACAGCTTGCCCGTGACCAGCGCCTCGGCCGAGCTCTGCTTGAACAGCGTGCGCCCCGTTTCGCGGCCCATCAGGAAGGCGCGCTCCTCGGGCGTCAGATCACCGCGCAGCACGCGCGGATCGGTAAAATCGATGTCGATGCATTGCACGTCGCGGATCGCCGTCCGCGATCCCACGCATGAGCGCGTGCGCAAGGTCTGCGACGCGATCGAATCCTGATAGATGACGTCCTGCGTATAGCCTGCATCGGAACGGCTGTGCTGGCCATGGATATCCCATTTCCAGCCCCCGCCAAACTCGCCACGCAGTCCCAGGACACCGCGATAATAATCGATGTCGGCGCTACTCTCCGACTTCACCAGTACGCGCGGGCGCAGGATCAGATTGCCGGCGAACTCGCTATTGAGCGGATCGCCAAGGTCATCGGGGAGGCAATTATACGCGGCCGGGTCGCAGAAGAAAAAGGGCAGCATCGACGCGCCGGTGAACTGCTGCAGCTCGATCCGCTGGACGCCATTGTTATGCGACTTGCGGTTGCTGAACAGAAATTCGCCATAAGCGGTGATGCCGTCGGTGACGTCATAGGCGCCCTCGACGAAGGCGCTGATCCGGCTCACCTGCGAAAACACGTCCGAATCCTGCTCGGCCGGCTCGAACTGGTTGAGCGCGCCGGTCGACGGGCCGTCGAAATTGACCCCGAAGAAATTGTCCGGGCCGGCGACGCCGATCGGGTTGTAGGCGTTGATCGGGATGCCGACTCCCGCGAATTCATTGCCATATTGGCCGGCGAAGATCGCCTGTCCGTTCGGCGCGATCAGCCCGGGACCAAAGGTCGGAAAACCATTTTCGTCGACCCCCGAAAAGTCGCTGAACACGATCATATTGGCCTGCGTGCTGTTGCATGCAGGGCGCCCGGTACGGAAATCGACGATGTCGGCGCGGCTGCCGTCAGCCTCGCGCTTCAGATATTCTTCGGAACAGAACAGGTAGCCGCGGTCGCGGCGCGTCAGATTCTGCTGACGGAAATAGTCGACCGTCGCAAAAACATGCCCGCGGTCGAATTTCTTGCCGAAGCTCGCATCGACGCCATAGCTTTCGCCGCCGCCATGTTCGGTGATCGACGAGAAACCGCCGCCTTCGAAGCCGTCGAGATCGTCGCGGGTCAGGATATTGACCACGCCTGCCACGGCATCGGAACCATAGATCGACGAGGCACCGGTCTTGAGCACCTCGACCTGACGCACCACCGACAAGGGCAGCACATTGAGATCGAAGGGCGCCACCGACCCGCGGATGCCCGCAGGGCCCGCGCGGCGGCCGTTGATCAGCACGAGCGTCCGCTCGGCGCCGAGCCCGCGCAGCGACACCGTCTGCACATCGTTGCCGCCGTTGGCGACGAAGCGGTTCGAGATGGCCGAGGTGATCTGGATCGACCCCTGCGCCGCGGGGACCTGCTGCAGCACGTCGGCAAGCTGGACCTGCCCCTGCAGTTTCGCCGTTTCGGGGTCGATGACCTGGATCGGGTCGGCGCTGGTGAACTCGCTTTTCGCGATGCGCGAGCCGGTGACGACGATATCGTCGCCGTCCTGCGCCGCTGCGGGCGACGCCGCCAACGCGAGGACCGAGGCCGTTGCGGCCAGAAACACCAGAGAGTGGGTGCCTGATTTCATTGTCTTTTTCCGACTTAAAAGTTGATCACGCCCCCCGGCGCGTCGGAAATTACGCCACAGGGCGTTTCGATATGGTTACCGCGGCGGTAAGTTTCGGTGCGGCGCGAGCCGCTTGTCGCCCCCGCGCCGCGCGGCTAGGCACGCTCGTGAAAGGATCGGTTGATGAGCAAGGCAATGGGCGACACGCTGGGACGGCTGGAAGCGGTCATCCACGACCGGCTCGCGGCGGGCGAGGCCGAAGCCTCCTATGTCGCGAGCCTCGCGGTCAAGGGCCGGGGCAAGATCGCGCAGAAACTCGGCGAAGAAGCCGTCGAGGCCGTGATCGCCGCGGTCAGCGAGGACGACCCCGCGCTGATCGGCGAAGCGAGCGACCTCGTCTTCCACCTCTCGATCCTGATCGCCGAGCGCGGGCTGACGTGGGACATGATCGCCGCCGAACTCGACCGCCGTCACGGCACATCGGGCCATGCCGAAAAAGCCGGCCGCCCCCAATAGGAGCTCTCCCATGCCGATCGACGCGACCCTCCCCTATGACGAGACCAACATCTTCGCGCGCATCCTGCGCGGCGAGTTGCCGTCGAAGACCGTCTACGAAGACGAGTATGCACTCGCCTTCCACGACATCAATCCGCAGGCGCCGCTGCATATCCTCGTGATCCCCAAGGGGCCATACGTCAGCTGGGACGATTTTTCGGAGCGCGGCAGCGACGCGGAGATTGCGGGCTTCGTCCGCGCCGTCGGCACGGTCGCGCGCGATCAGGGGCTCGTCGCCCCCGGCTACCGCCTGCTCGCCAACGTCGGCCTCGACAGCCATCAGGAAATACCGCACCTCCACGTACATATCTTTGCAGGGCAAAAGCTCGGGCCGATGCTCGCGCGCTGACATTTTGCTTTTGTCTGTGACCACGGTCACGGCATTTTCCTCACCCGCGACTAAGCGTGTGCGATATGCGGCGACGGGTGGACTCTTGCCCCTGTTTCCAGCAGGATAGGCCTTCGGGCCAAACGGGAGACGACGCGATGAAAACGGGATGGCGCCAGCTGGCTATATGGCTGACCGGCAAGGCGAAACTCGCGCTGATCGTCCCGCTGACCCTCGCGATGGCTGCGACCGCCACCGCCGACACGGTGCCGCAGGTGACGCTCGCCACGCCCGGCTCGTCGGGCACCGGCGACGGCACGATCACCCGCTTCACGCTGCGCTTTTCCGAGGACATGGTGCCGCTCGGCGATCCCCGCGCCGCCGCCCCCGCGACCAACGACTGCAAGCTCCCGTCGACCGGTCGCTGGGTCGACACGCGCACCTGGGTGCTCGAATTCGACAAGCCGCTTCCGGGCGGGCTCGCGTGCCACGTCGAGCTGCGCGACGGGCTGAAAACTGCGCGCGGTATCGCGGTCGCGGGCAACAGCCGCTTCGCGCTCGACACCGGCGGCCCCTCGGCGCGCGCCGTGCTCGCGGGCGGCATGGACGGCGATATCGAGGAGGAGCAGATCTTCCTCGTCGCGACCAACGTTACTGCCGACCGCGCCTCGGTCGGCCGCTTCGCCTATTGCGCGGTCGACGGCATCGGCGAGAAAATCCCCGTCGATGTGCTGCCGCGCGCGACCGCGACCGAAATCCTGACCGGGCTCGGCGACAACAACTGGTCGCGCCAGTCCTTCACCTACGACGCCGGCTTGCCGCAGCGCTTCCCCGCCGCAGGCGCCGACCGCGAGGCCGCGCTCGACCGCATCGTCCCCGTCAAATGCCGCCGCCCCCTGCCCCCCGGGCGCGAGATGGCGCTCGTCTG
>NZ_DASWTD010000287.1:0-5303 GCF_036402335.1 Sphingopyxis sp.
CAGGCGGCCGTGAACGAAGTGCGGGCTGACGCGGCCGGGGCCCTTTTCGGCGAGCAGCAGGCTCTCGCTCTCGATTCCCGGCAGGCCGCCGATACCCGACCCGATCGAACAGCCGGCACGCAGCTTCATTTCGTCGGACATATCCTCGAGCCCCGCATCCTCGATCGCCTGCCCCGCCGCATCGATGCCATAGATGATGAAAGGATCGACCTGGCGCTGCACCTTGTGGTCGACGCGCTTGCCGGGGTCGAAACCATATTCATGGTCGGGTCCCTTGACCTCGCACGCGATCGTACATTTCTGGTCCGATGCGTCGAAATGGGTGATCGTGCCTGCCCCCGATTTGCTCGCAAGCAAATTCGCCCATGTGGTTTCCACATCGGCGCCCAGCGGCGTCACCAAACCCAAACCCGTCACCACAACCCGGCGCATAGTCATTCCTTTCATCGGCCCCTGCCCCCGCGGGGTGCCGCATCATTTCAGAAATCGCATATCCATAAAAAAAGCTTCCCGGCCACTGCGCGCGAACGCTCGGGACCGGGAAGCCGGAAACGCGTGGGCGGCGTCGCCGCCGCGTCCGGCCAGGCCGGACCGGGCCAAATCAGCCCTTGTTCGCTTCGATATAGTCGATCGCATCCTTGACGGTGGCGATCTTTTCCGCCGCATCGTCGGGGATTTCGACGCCGAATTCTTCTTCGAACGCCATCACCAGTTCGACGATGTCGAGGCTGTCGGCGCCCAGATCGTCGATGAAGCTCGCTTCTTCGGTGACCTTGTCGGCTTCGACGCCCAGATGTTCGACAACGATCTTTTTAACCTTTTCGGCCGAATCGCTCATGCACAGTTCCTTTTTTCTGACTATGTCGTGAATGTTGAAAATTGCCCTAGTGCCCGTGGGCGGGGCTGGCAAGAGGGCTGGCACCGGCCGTGCGGCGAAGCGCCGCGTCGACCAGGACTTCCTCTGCAGCGCTGTAAGCCGACCGTGTCCCTTTCTGCCCCTCCGGCACCTGCGTGACGAAATAGGCAATGCCATCGCCGCCTTCAAGGTCGAACCATATCCCCGAGCGTAATCCATAGGCGTCGCCCGAATGGCCAAGGCGCAGGCGGCCGTCGCCGAAAAGGTCGTCGCGGCACGCGGGATCCGCCAGCGCCGGACCGCCGGTGCTGTGCATAGCTATGCCATATTCGCAGAAGAAGCCGCCTGTCCCCTCGCCGCTCGTCGGGCGGACACGCGCCATCGCCTCCAGCCGCGCAAGGCTTTCGGGCTTCAGAAAGTCCTCGCCGCGGCGCAGCAGCATGATGCCGATCCGCGCGAGGCCGTTCGCCGAAATGCGCAGGCCGCCTTGCGGACTGAATCCCGCGCCGTGGCGGCCGAGCCGATAGAGATCGAGGTCGCAACCGCCGTCCGCCGCCGGAACGACGGGACAGGCAGGCCGAACGCCCTTCAGGTCGTCGCGCACGACCGCGCCGTCGGCGCCGTAGAGCGTCACCGCGCGCGACACGGCGGCGTCGCTGCACGTCGGCCAGTTGAAACAGGCATCGATCCCGAGCGGACGAAAAACGAGCCGCGCCATCGCGCGGTCGAACCGCTCGCCGGTCGCCCCCTCGATCGCCGCCGCGACGACGGGGTAATTGAGGTTGGCATAGGCGAAATCGCCGCCCGGCGGGCGCGCCGGGTCCCATGCCGCCGGGTCGCGCAACACGGTTTCGAGATCGGCGCCGAGCGGCAGCGCATAGTCGACATTGTCGGCGAGCCCCGAGCGATGGCCGAGGAGGTCGCCAAGCGTCAACGGCCGGTCGGGCCAGCCCGGGTGGCGCAGGCGCCAGCCCAGATAGTCCGAGACATCGCGATCGAGATCGAGCCGCCGCTGCTCGACGAGCCGCAGCACGCCCAGCGCGACGACAAGCTTGGAAATCGAGGCGATGCGAACGGGATCGTCGGGCGTGACGGCGCGGCCGGCTGCGCGGTCGGCCAGGCCTTCGGCGACGCGGGTCTCGATCTTTCCGTCGCGGTCGAAATGCACGGCAACCGCGGCGGGCGGCGGCGATGCCGCGGCAAGTGTCAACAGGGCGAGGCCGGCGAGCATCGTGCCACCCTGCGCGGCACCCGCGCTGCCGTCAAGGCGCCGCGCTGGCGGGAATCACCCCCGATTCGCGCAGCGCGGCCGCGGCGCGCTGGATCACCACCGGGGTAATGATGAAACGGCTGATCACCACTTCAGGCGGAGCCGAGGCGGGCTGACCCGTATATTCGAGCAGGCGCTGCCATTGCTCGCGCGCTTCCGGCACATGGCCGCGCCGCGCCAGCACGACCGCGCGCACCATCATATATTGCGGCTCCATGTTGCTGGGCGACGGCATCTGGTCGAGAATCTTCCGCGCCTCCGCCACCTCGCCGCGCTGCGACAACAGAAAGGCCAGCGTGACCGCAGGAACGCCGGGATAAGACGCATCGAGCGCCAGCGACCGCCGGAGCAATGCTTCACCCTCGGGCATCAGTCCGCACGTGACTTTGAAGAGCCCGAGGAAGCCCGCCATATCGGGATCATAGGGGTTCAGGGCGAGCGCGGCGTCGCCCATCGAATTGCCGCCCGCACAATTGCCGGCATAAAAATTCGCGCGCGCCATCGCGAACAGGCCCGCCGAAGAATTGGGACTGCTTTCATACGAACGTTGCGCCAGCGCGCGCGCTTCGGTGAGCGCCGTGCGGCCCGCCGCGGTCATTCGCTGCGGCTGCCAGTCGCCATAGCGCACCAGCGACAAGGCGGTGAGCGCGACGGGATCGCGCGGGTTGTCCCGCAATGTGGCGCGAAGGCACGCGTCGACCTGCTTGACCGACGCCACCTTGCGCATCTGGCGCATCCGGTTGAACTGCGCGAGACAGGGATATCCGGCCGAGAAATTATCGGGCTGGCGCTGGACCTGGTCGCGCACGATCACGCCATAGTCGCCCGCAACCTGCGCGATAGCGGGTTCGAGCCCGGTGAATTCGGGCGTGTCGGCGTCGCCGAGACGCAGTTGCTGCGACCAGATGGTGCGCTGGTCGGCAACGCGGTTGAGCACGAGCGTGATATCGGCGCCGCCGTCCAGCGTGCGCACCAGCGAAGCGTCGAGCCGATAGTCGCTGCTTCGCGGGGCCGTGCTGCCCGGCGCCCGCGAACTGAGCAGGTCGACCAGATCGAAACGCCTCAGGCCGTCGCGCAGCTTGCCGTCGAGCGCGCGCGCCAAGGCCCGTGATTCGGGCGAGCTGCCGGCTGACGGGGCACTGAGCTCGAGCAGCGGCACGGGCACCGGGTCGCCGACGAACAACCGGCCCGGCCCGCCACGCAGCGTCCACAGCGCCGAAAGCGCCAGGGCGAGAAGGGCCAGGACAACCAGCCAGCGGCCAAAGCGCGGGCCGCCCTGCTGCGGATGCCGGGCGCCGGGGGTCGGCGGGCGGACGGGAGTTGCGGCGGTCGCTGCTGCCTTGACGTCACTCTCGCCGGCCGGGTCGTCCGCCGACCGCATCGGGGGCGCCGAGCGATGCTGGACGACGACCTCGTAACTGCCCTGCGGCACGCGCAGGCGATGGATCCACGGCGTATCGGCATAATAGCGGTCGAGCAGCGTGCGCAGCCGCCCCACCATGACGCGCGGATAGCTGTCGACCGCGGGGTCGAAATCCTCGCTGCGGCCGAGCGCCTCGGTCGCGATCGCATAGGCCTTGGGCGAACTGCGACCGCCGCGCAGGCGGTGCTCGACAAGGAATTGCAGCAGGCGCGACAGCACCGGCGAGCGGACGAACATCGGGGAATCGAGCAGGCGCTCGAGTTCCTCCGCGATGATCCGGTCGGTTTCCCCCGGATTCTGTGTCTCGTTCGCTTTCGCGTGGTCCATGCTACCCTCAAATGCCCCCGACGGGCGAGGCGGTAGATACGCCAATCAGCAAGTGCGACCAGCCATTGTTACTTCCACGTAACGGTAACAGGCAGGCCGCACGACATATCAGAAGAAATCCCCCGCGCCAATCCGCCCGGAAAAACGCGAAAACGGGTTAAGGATTGGTTATCAAACGGCAACATTATGGCATGTGACCCCTTGTAACTGCCGCGCGTCCCGAATTGTGTCATTCTTTCAGGGTCGCGGCATTCCTACGATGACGTGGCGTTGAGGCCGACAGGCGAAAGGTGCGAGCTGGTCCCTGGCACCCTTCAACCCCCCTCCGGCTTCATTCCAAGACTTCGCCGGGCGGCCCGACAGCCCCACCTGTCCGTCCGCCCGGCAAGTCGACCCCTGTCCTGTCCGGCTGTTATCCGTGCCGCAAGCGCGCCGATCCCGATGCTTCCGAATACCGGCGCCAAGGTGCAGCCGGCACAGCGCGCGGTGAAGTGAAACACCGATAACCAATGTCGAACTGCCGCCGTCATTTGCAAACCCCGCGGTGACGAATGTCAGGTTTCGACCGGAAGCTGCCGATAGGGATGTGCACCCCGGCGAAAGCCGGGGCCCAGAGCGTAATCGCGCAATGCCAGCCTTCTGACGCCATGGACCCCGGCTTTCGCCGGGGTGCACAAGGGACAGCTAACCACCCCAAAGCCGAAATCGCCTCGCCGAGGCGACAGGGTTCACGAAAAGGGGCGCCAGTTTTCACTGGCGCCCCGATATTCCGGCAAGGTGCGAAGACTTACGTCGTCGTCGGCGCCTTGCACGGACCGGTGTGGGTCGCGGTCATCTGCATGACCATTTCCATGTCGCCGCCGGTCGGGACCTTGCCCTTGGTCGTGATAGTCACGTCGTTCTTCTTGGGCTCCATCGTGCCGACCATCGTCATGTCGACCGTCTGGCCATTGGCGGTGCAGGTGCCCGCGACGTCGATCTTGCCGCCCGCGACGTCCTTTTTCGACCATTTGCACTCGCCGCCGTTACCCGGACCCTTGGCGAGTTCGGCCGCGATGTCTTCCTTGTCGACCTGCTCCTGCGTGAAGCACTGGTCCATGCCGCTGGCGCCTTCCATCATCTTCGCCATGCCGTCCTTCATTTCGGCCGGCATGCCGGGGACTTCGAACTTCACCAGCTTGATGTCGGTTTTCCAGTTGCCGGCTTCGCGCTTCACCGGACCGCTGGCGGCGGCGTTCTCGCTCTTGCCGCAGCCCGAGACTGCGATGAGGGCGCCGACCGCGGCGACCGTCAGAAATTTCTTCATATAATTCATCCTCCTGTTGGGCAAATGGGGGAACCCAGATGCGACGATTTGGTTGCAACCATTATAATTGTCGTTGGCCCCAATCGATACCATATTGGTAGCGATGGCAATCCAGATTCGC
>NZ_DASWTD010000288.1:0-1990 GCF_036402335.1 Sphingopyxis sp.
GAAATTCTGGTGATCGCGAGGGCATCGCCCGAAAACGACGACCGCAAAAAAAAATTCGAAGCGATGTCGATTTCCGCGATTCCCGTTCGTCGTATCGGTACCAGGTCGATATGGCCGGTTCAGACAAGGAGACAGACAATGCGTGTGATGGTGTTCGTGAAGGCGACCGAGGACAGCGAAAACGGCTTTGAACCTACGCCCGAGACGATGGGCATGATGGAAGCGATGGGCAAGTTCAACGAGGAACTGGTCAATGCCGGCATCCTGCTCGCGGGCGATGGCTTGAAACCCTCTTCGGCGGGCAAGCGGGTCGCGTTCGACGGCCCCGGCCGCTCGGTGATCGATGGGCCATTTGCCGAAACGCGCGAGCTGGTCGCGGGCTTCTGGCTGTGGGAAGTCAAGGATATGGACGAGGCGGTCGCCTGGGTGAAGCGCTGTCCCAATCCGATGCTGGGGCCGAGCGAGATCGAAATCCGGCCGCTCTACGAAATGGCCGATTTCGAAGAGGCCATGACCCCCGAGGCAAAGGAAATCCACGAGCGGCTGCGCGACAAGCTGGAAGGCTACTGAAGCCGGCAGCGGTAGCCTGCTTGCCTCGGCTGGAGGTTTCGCCGACAAGGCGGAATGGCCGCAGGTGAGACGCATCAGGCGATCGAGGCGATTTTCCGGATCGAACGGGCCAGACTCATCGCGGGTCTGGCCCGTTTCGCGCGCGACGTCGACCGTGCCGAGGAACTGGCGCAGGATGCGCTGGTCGTCGCGCTCGCCGAATGGCCGGAGCGCGGCGTCCCGGCGAATCCCGGCGCGTGGCTGATGACCACGGCGAAGCGCCGCGCCATCGATGCGGGCCGCCGCGACCGGATGCGCGAGCGCAAGCATCTCGACATCGCGCGCGAACTTGATGGCGGCTTCGACGACCAAGGCGCAATCGAAGCCGCGATCGACGACGATCTGGGCGACGAACTGCTCGGCCTGATCTTCGCGGCCTGCCATCCCGTCCTGTCGGCCGACGCGCGCGCCGCGCTGACGCTGCGGATCGTCGGCGGGTTGACGACCGACGAGATCGCGCGCGCTTTCCTGACCAGCGAAGCGACGATCGCCCAGCGCATCGTCCGCGCGAAGAAGGCGATCGCGAAGGCCGGGGTGAATTTCGAGGTGCCGCGCGGCCCCGAACGCGGGGCGCGGCTGGCCTCGGTGCTCGAGGTGGTCTACCTGATCTTCAACGAAGGCTATGCGGCGACCGCCGGCGACGATCTGGTGCGGCCGAATCTTTGCCTCGAAGCGCAGCGGCTCGGGCGCATCCTTGCGAGCCTTAGTCCCGACGACGGCGAAGTTCTCGGCCTGCTCGCGTTGATGGAAATCCAGGCGTCGCGTCTGTCCGCGCGCATTGGACCCGACGGAAATTTCGTGCCGCTGACCCGGCAGGATCGCGCGCGGTGGGACCAGCTGCTGATCCGCCGCGGCCTCGATGCGCTGGCGCGCGCCGAGGCGCTCGGCAGCGGTCGCGATGGCGATGGTCCCTATATGCTGCAAGCGGCGCTGGCGGCCGAACATGCCCGTGCACGCAAGGCCGCCGATACCGACTGGCCGCGCATCGCCGCACTCTACGACCGGCTGCGCGCCGTGATGCCGTCGCCGGTGGTCGATCTCAATCGCGCGGTCGCCCACAGCATGGCGTTCGGGCCCGAAGCCGGCCTGCATCTGCTCGATGCGATGGACGATGTCGCTGCGCTTCGCGATTATGCCCCCCTGCCGGCGGCGCGCGGCGACTTCCTGTTCCGGGCCGGCCGACGGGCGGAAGCGAGGGCCGAATTCGAGGCTGCGGCCACTCTCACGCGCAACGGGCGCGAACGCGCCTTTCTTCGGGCGCGCGCAGCCGCTTGCGATTGAGGGCACGGGGCGTCTGAAATCGCCCGAACACAGCGACTTGAATTTTCCGGCGCCGCGTCCCATCTCCCCGTCGTCGTCAACAAGCGAAAGGAGGTGGTCG
>NZ_DASWTD010000289.1:0-6380 GCF_036402335.1 Sphingopyxis sp.
AAGGCTGACCTTTACTGAACTTTGGGCAATGTTGCAGCGGCAGCCCTGCACCCCATAACGGACATTTAGGATCCGGAACTACCCGAGCCACTCGATCCAGGCGCCATGCGCGTGGGCATGGCCGAGTTTGCGCGGCGCCTCGCCGCCGGGCCAGTGACGCACCACCAGCTCATGATGATGCACCGTCCGATTGGCTTCCAGCGCAATCCATGCGAGCGGCCGTTCGGCGGTTGCCCGTGCGCCCGCCGCCTCCATCGCCGCGGTGACGCGCGCCTGCTGGTCGGCGGGGACATATTGCCAGACGATCGAATGCATCAGTACGCGCGTCGTCCCCGATGCTTGCGGCCGCGCCAGTTCGGCCTCGACGAAATCGGCGGCGTTGGCGCGGATCAGGAGCGGCGGTTCCCTGGTCGCAGCGGCGATCGCGGCTTCCATGCGCGCAAAGCGGATATGATGCTCGGGCCAGATGTATGCCTTGAGCCGCAGCGCCTGCGCCGGGTCGGAGAGATCGACCGGCGCGACGTCGCAGCCCTTGAGGCCGATGAAATCGATCCTGTGCTGCGGCGGGTGGTCGCCGCGCCAGTCGGGGGTAAAGGCCATTGCACCCGGCTGCGGACCGACCTGCACGCCGCCAAGGTCATAGTGGTAGCGGTCGATCATCAGGTTGATGCCCGCGCTCGACCCGATCTCGAGGCACTCGAAGCGGGGCGGGAGGCCCTGGTCCGCGAGCCAGAGCATCGCCGCGATGAAGTTAGGCGAACGCCCGGCCTCGTTGGTCTGCGGCGGGCCGTCGAGCCAGGGAAGCAGTGACGCTTCGTGCCGCGCGACGACACCGGCGACGATCGCGGCATCGTTGATATCCTCGGCATCGGCATAGACCGGCGCAAGTTCGTGCGCGGTTCCCGACAGGTGCAGCGCGTGGATCCCGCCGGCGGCGCGGAGCGGCAGCGCGTCGGCGAGCGCGGCGCCTCTCCAGTCGGCGATCCGGCGCGCGAATTCGCTCGCCGGCTTGTCGAGCAATGTCCCCAGCGCGGCAACGACGCGCGCGGTGATCGGCGCGTCGTTGGCACGGCAATAGAGCACCTGATTGGCGAAGGCAGTGCGGACCGCGGCGCGTCCGGTTTCGGCCATGTCGACGAAGTCGTAGCGCTCGCTCATTGCCCTTTTTCCCTTCAATGCTTATGGGCGCGAGCTTATGCCCGAACCGATCACCTTTGCCATCCCGAAAGGGCGCATCCTCGACGAGGCGCTGCCGCTGCTCGCGCGCGTCGGCATCGAGCCCGCGGCGGATTTCTTCGACAAGAAGAGCCGCGCGCTGGTGTTCGCGACGAACCAGCCGCATATCTCGCTGATCCGGGTTCGCGCCTTCGACGTCGCGACCTTTGTCGCGCATGGTGCGGCGCAGCTCGGCATCGTCGGGTCGGATGTCGTCGACGAGTTCGATTACAGCGAGCTGTACGCCCCCGTCGACCTTGGCATCGGTCATTGCCGGCTGTCGCTCGCGGGGCCGGAGGGCAGCGCGCCACCAGGGCTGGGTGAAAGCCATATCCGCGTCGCGACCAAATATCCCGGCACGACGCGCCGCTGGTTCGAAGCACAGGGCATCCAGGCCGAATGCATCAAGCTGAACGGTGCGATGGAAATCGCGCCGAAGCTGGGCCTTGCCTCGCACATCGTCGACCTCGTCTCGACAGGCCGGACGCTCGTCGAAAATGCGCTCGCTGAGCAGACGATCATCAGCGAGGTGTCGGCGCGGCTGATCGTCAATCGCGCGGCGTTCAAGCTGCGCTCGGCCGAAGTGCCGGCGCTCGTCGAGAAATTCCGTCAGGCGGTGGGCGATGCAGCGGCTTGACGCCTCCGCACCCGGCTTTGCGGCGGAGTTCGACGCGCTGGTCAATGATCGGCGCGAGAGCGCATTCGACGTGTCGGCCGACGTTGCGGCGATCGTCGCGCGGGTGAAGGCCGAAGGCGACACCGCGCTCGCCGACTATACCGCGCAGTTCGACCGTTTCGACCTCGACGCCCGCGGCTGGAGCATTTCGAAGCAGGAATGTGCGGCCGCCTATGACGCGCTGACACCCGAACTGCGCGATGCGCTGAACCTCGCCGCCGACCGTATCCGCGCCTATCACGCGGCACAGCTTCCCGAGGATCGCGACTATCGCGACAGTAGCGGCGCACGTCTCGGCGCACGCTGGCGCGGGGTCGATGCGGCGGGGGTCTATGTGCCCGGCGGGCGCGCCGCCTATCCCTCGTCGGTGCTGATGAACATCATTCCCGCGAAGGTCGCAGGGGTGGAGCGGATCGTGATGATGACCCCGACGCCGGGCGGCGAGACGAACCCGGTCGTGATGGCGGCGGCGCATATCGGCGGGGTCGACGAAATCTGGCGCGTCGGCGGCGCGCAGGCGGTTGCGGCGCTCGCCTTTGGCACCGGGAAGATCGCGCCGGTCGATGTCGTCACCGGTCCGGGCAATGCGTGGGTCGCGGAGGCGAAGCGTCAGCTATACGGCGTCGTCGGTATCGACATGGTCGCGGGACCGAGTGAGATTGTCGTGGTCGCCGATGCGCAGAACGCGCCGCATATCATTGCCGCCGACCTTTTGAGCCAGGCCGAACATGATCCCACGAGCCAGTCGATCCTGTTCACCGACGATAGCAATTTTGCCGATGCTGTCGCCGAAGCGGTTGACGCGATCATTCCGACGCTCGGTACCGCGGCGACGATGCAGGCGAGCTGGGCCGGCAATGGCGCGGTGATCATCGTTCCGACGCTCGCCGACGCGATCCCGCTCTGCGACCGGCTTGCGCCCGAACACCTCGAACTTGCGGTCGATGCCGCCGAGGCCGACGCGCTCTTTGCCAGGGTGCGCCATGCCGGCTCGGTCTTTCTCGGCCGCCAGACTCCCGAAGCGATCGGCGATTATGTCGCCGGCCCCAACCATGTGCTGCCGACCGGCCGCCGCGCGCGTTTTTCGAGCGGGCTGTCGGTCACCGACTTCATGAAGCGTACCAGCTTCCTTGCGCTCGACGAGGCGAGCCTTGCCGCGATCGGCCCGGCGGCGGTCGCGCTTGCGGGCGCCGAGGGGCTTCCCGCCCATGCGCTTTCGGTCAGCCAGCGTCTCAGCTAAGAAAAGAACGATGAACAAACGCGCCCAATCCCGCTCCGCCGCCCGTCTCGCCGCCGTCCAGGCGCTCTACCAGCACGAGATGGAAGCGACGCCCGTCGTCAAGCTGATCCATGAATTCCATCAGCACCGCATCGGCGCGACGATCGAGGATGCGGAATATGCCGACGCCGACACCGCCTTTTTCGACGATATCGTGAAGGGTGCGCTGGCGCGTTCGGAAGAGATCGATGCGGCGATCGTTGCGCGGCTGGCGAGCGGCTGGACGATGGAGCGGCTCGATCGCACGATGAAAGCGATCCTGCGCGCGGGCGCCTATGAACTGATGGCGCGCGGCGACGTGCCGGTCGGCGCGGTCGTCAGCGAATATGTCGATGTCGCAAAGGCGTTCTTCGATGCGCGCGAGGCAGGGTTCGCCAACGGTCTGCTCGACGCGATCGGCAAGGATGTGCGGGCAAAGTAGCGCGCCGTTCCCCGGCGAACGCCGGGGCCCATCGTGTTTTGGATCAGCTTTGGCGTATTCCGCTCTGGGCCCCGGCTTTCGCCGGGGTGCAGCTTGGGCTAGGCTTGGCGGATGAGCGAAGTCGATTTCATCGTCCGCCTGCGATCCATCGCGACCGACCCTGCCGCGCGCGGGCTCGCCGACGATGCCGCCGAGTGGGAAGGGCTCGTCCTCACCCACGACATGATCGTTGAGGGAATCCATTTCCTTCCCGACGACACGCCGCAGGACATCGCATGGAAACTCGTCGCGGTGAACCTGTCCGACCTGGCCGCCAAGGGCGCGGCGCCGGTTGGTGTGCTCGTCGGTTACAGTCTCGGCGACGAGGCCTGGGATGCAGCGTTCGTCGAAGGTCTCGACCTCGTGCTCCGCCGTTTCGGTGTCCTGCTGCTCGGCGGCGACACGGTGCGCGTACCGACAGGCGCACCACGCAGTTTCGGCCTGACCGCCATCGGGCGTGCGCCGCCGGGCGGGGCGCCATCGCGCGGCGGTGTGCGGCCCGGGGATCAGATATGGGTCACCGGGACGATCGGCAACGCCGGGCTGGGGCTCGCGATGCGGCTGGGGCAGGAGGACGCGAACGAGACCTGCCTCGCGGCGTACAAGCGGCCGCAACCGCAGTTGACCTTTGGTCAGGCGGTCGTTCCGCACGTTCACGCGATGATGGATGTGTCGGACGGTCTGCTGATCGACGCCCGGCGAATGGCCGAGGCGAGCGGCTGCCAGCTCGGCCTGATGCTCGAATCGATCCCGCTGTCCGCGGCGCTGCTCGCGGTGCGCCCCGATGTGCTCGACACACGGCTGGCCGCCGCGACCGCTGGCGACGATTATCAATTGCTGTTCACCGCCGATCCCGCCGCTGCGGTCGCCATTCGCGAGATTGCGGCGGGACTGAACGTCGCCGTCACCCCGCTCGGCCATGCCGGGGTAGGCGAGGGCATCATGCTCACTCACCGCGCGCAGCGCATCGCGCTGCCCGATCGTCTCGGTTTCATGCACTAGGTTGTGGACCAGTGATAGCGAAGCCGGAAAATTCGTTTTGAAATCCGTGCGATGGCGGGCACAAGTCCGGGGATGATCGACCGAAGGAACAGGCGCAGCGGCGTTGCCCGGACAAGGATGGCGATCTGTTTCGCTTGCCTTTCGATTATGGCCTCCCCCGCGCAGGCGGTGCCGGAGCCACAGGTCGAGGAAGTTCAGGTGCCGACGGCCGATCCCGATCAGCCGGGCGGCGCCGAACCCGTCGATCGTACCGCTGACCTTGCCGCCGACTGCGAAGCGAACGATGCCGGGGCCTGCACCCGGCTCGCCTATGCCCATTACGAGGGCGACGGTGTTCCAAAGGACGACGCGCGTGCGACGCCGTTTTTCGCGCGCGCCTGCAACCTCGGTGACATGACGGGCTGTACGATGGCTGGATATGCCTATGGTGCGGGGAAGGGGGTCGATCTCTCGCACGAGCGGGCCGCCGCTTATTATGCCTTCGCCTGTCATGCCGGCGAGACGACCGCCTGCTCGAACCTTGGTCTGTCCTACATCGGCGGCGACGGGGTTCCCGAGGATCCGAAGCGCGCCGCGGCGCTGTTCAGGCAGGCTTGCGATCTGGGCGACATGGACGGATGTGGGAACCTTGGCGCATCCTATTCGCTCGGGAAGGGGGTCGCGCCGAACCAGCGGCGGGCGGCACGGCTTTTCGAGCGCGCCTGCAAGGCCGAGGACCAGCATGCCTGCTATAATCTCGGCGTCCTCCATCGCGACGGCCTCGGTATGCCGCGCGACTATAAACGCGCTGCGGCGCTGTTCGAGCAAAGCTGCCGGACCGACGAGGCATCGGCGTGCGGCAATCTGGCGATGCTGGTGGACGATGGCCGCGGCGTTCGCCGGAACCGCCAGCGCGCGCTCGAATTGTTCGACCGGGCGTGCGAACTGGGCGAGGCCGAAAGCTGCTTCTCGCTCGGGCGGGCCTATCAGACCGGCAAGGGCATCGGACGCGACAATGCGCGCGCGATCGAATTGCTGGAGCGGGCGCTGAAACTCGACCCGGACACCGAGTCCGCGGACGATGCGCGAAAGGCGCTGGAAGCGGCCCGCAGCGCGGACGCAAGGGGCGGGTCGCCGGATGCGCTGCGCAAAGCACGCGAAACCGCCGAATAACCGGGGTTGCGCGTCGCTTTCTTTCTTCCCATAACTCGGCGTCCAAATTTGGGGCGGTCGCATCAGGGGAGAGAGCGAACCGGCATCAATAAGTCGGACGTGCTCGACTGCTATCTTCTGCGTCGCCCTTCTCATGGGAAGGAATAGTCACGCATGAATCCGGTTTTGATCGCGATAGCGTGCGGCCTTTTGGCCGTGCTCTATGGATTCATTACCTCGCGGCAGGTGCTCAGTGCATCGGCGGGTAATGAGAAGATGCAGGAAATCGCCGGCGCCATCCAGGAAGGCGCCAAGGCCTATCTGGGCCGCCAATATCGTACCATTGCCATCGTCGGCGTCGTCGTGGCGCTGCTCGTCTGGTGGTTCCTCGGAGAGGTTTCTGCCGTGGGCTTCCTCATTGGCGCCGTCCTGTCGGGCGTCGCCGGCTTCGTCGGCATGAACATTTCGGTCAAGGCCAACGTCCGCACCGCGGCGGCGGCGCAGACCGGGCTGCAGGCGGGCCTTACCATGGCGTTTCGCGCGGGCGCGATCACCGGCATGCTCGTGGCGGGCCTCGCGCTGCTCGCGATCTCGGTCTTCTTCTGGTATCTCGTCGG
>NZ_DASWTD010000290.1:0-12504 GCF_036402335.1 Sphingopyxis sp.
AGTTGGTACCTGCGCCCAGCGCCGCGCCGATAGCCGCGACGTCGGCTAGCTTCTGGTCGCGGATCGCGGCGGTGATCGATTTCAGGCCGACGTCGAAGCAGACGCAGATGACCGGGCCGCGGTCGGCCTGTATGCCGGGCGCTCGGCCTGCGAGCAGCGTCGGCGCGACCGTCGGTGCAGCCAGTTGCGCGATCAGCCAGTCGCGCGGTGGCAGTTCGCCGCTTTCGGTGACGAAGAGTGCGCCCGTGAGGCGATCGTTCGCGACGATGGCGACGCGGCGCGTGCCCCGGGCCGCATCCTGCGCCTCGATGCGCTCGCCCTTGGGGAGCAGGGCTTCGATGGCTTTGAGGTCGCCATTGCCCGCGAGCTCCCAAAGGACCCCGGACGGCACCGCGACGCGCGTCGCCCATAGACAGCGCGGCGTGTCGGCAAGCTCGCTGGCCAGGAGCAGGAAGCCGCGCCATTTGGGGGTGACGGCGGCGATCGACGCCGGGGTGCGCTTGAAGCCCGGCTGGCCCGACACGGGGTCGACGAGCGGGCGCGGAAGCAGCCCGGTTCGCCCGCCGCTCGACGTGCGGTCGGACCAGTGTATCGGTACGAATAGCTCGCCGGGGCGCTGGCCGGCGTGGAAGGCGACGCGGTAGAGGCTGTCGCCCTGCGGGGTTTCGACGCGTGCGAGGTCGCCGTCGGCGAGTCCCAGACGCGCGCCATCATCAGGGTGGATCTCGACGAGCGGCTCCTCGCGGTGGCGCGCGAGCTTGGGGGCCAAGCCGGTGCGCGTCATCGTGTGCCATTGGTCGCGGTAGCGCCCCGTGTTGAGCGTCAGCGGCCATTTGGCGAGCGGTTCGGGAAGGACCTTTTGCACGACGGAGACGAGGCGCGCGCGGTGGTCCTCGGTCGAAAAACGCCCGTCAGCGAAAGGATGGTCGCCGCCCCAGCGAAACGGCTCCATCGCGTCATAGGCGCCGTTGCCGCCCAGCGCTGCGCCCGGCAGCGCGAACAGTCGGGCACCGTCGTTATCGTAATTCGAAAGCCGGCAATGCTCGCGCCAGATGTCAGCGGGGCGGTCGTAGGCGAAGGCGGTTTTCCACCCCATCCGCCGCCCGATCTCCTTGACGATCCACCAGTCGGGCATCGCCTCGCCGGGGAGAGGGAAGAGTGCGCGCTGGCGGCTGATCGTGCGATCGCTATTGGTCACGGTACCATCCTTCTCGCCCCAGGCTGCGGCGGGCAGCCGGACATGCGCGAAGGCGCCGGTGTCAGTCTTTTCGATCACGTCGCTGACGACGACGAAGGGGCAGGACTTCAGCGCCTCGCGCACCGCATTGCCGTCGGGCATAGATACGGCGGGGTTGGTAGCCATCACCCACAAGGCCTTGATCCGGCCTTCGCCGACGCCACGGAACAGGTCGACGGCCTTGAGGCCTGGTTTCTCCGCCATCGTCGGCGACGCCCAGAAACGCTGGACGCGATCGCGGTTGTCGGGCGCGAAATCCATATGCGCGGCGAGGGTCGAGGCGAGTCCGCCGACCTCGCGGCCGCCCATGGCATTGGGCTGGCCGGTGATTGAGAAGGGCGCGGCGCCGGTCTTGCCGATGCGCCCCGTCGCGAGATGGACGTTTAGGATCGCATTGACCTGATCGGTGCCGGCGGTCGCCTGATTGACGCCCTGACTGAACAGCGTGACGGTGCGCGGCGTGGCAGCGAACAGCTCATAGAAACGCCTGAGGTCGGCAGCCGGCACTTCACATGTCCGTGCCACCGACCACAGGTCGTTCCCCTCTCCAAGCTCGTTCCAGAAATTCTGCGGAACCGCGACATGCGCGGCGAGATAGGCCTCGTCGACCACGCCGGCTTCGCGGCAGTGCTCAAGCAGGCCGTTCATGAGCGCGACGTCGCTGCCGGGGCGGATCGCGAGGTGGATATCGGCTTCCTCGGCGGTCTCGGTCCGCCGCGGGTCGATGACGACCAGCTTCGCGCCCGCCTCGCAGCGCGCGCGGATGCGCTGATAGACGATCGGATGACACCAGGCGGTGTTCGATCCGACGAGGACGAACAGGTCGGCGGCTTCGAGATCGTCATAGGTCGCGGGAACGACATCCTCGCCGAACGCGCGGGTGTGCCCCGCGACGGCGCTCGACATGCAGAGCCGCGAGTTGGTGTCGATGTTCGCGGTGCCAATGAAGCCCTTCATCAGCTTGTTCGCGACGTAATAATCCTCGGTGAGGAGCTGGCCCGAAACATAGAAGGCGACGCTGTTCGGGCCGTGACGCGCGATCGTCTCCTTGAAGCGCTTGGCCACGAGGTCTAGTGCCTTGTCCCAGCTCGCGCGCCTGTTGCCGATCATCGGGTGCAGCAGGCGGCCTTCGAGACCGACGGTTTCGCCCAGATGCGTGCCCTTCGAGCACAGCCTTCCGCGGTTCGCGGGATGATCGGGATCGCCCGCGATCTCTACCGCCCGTTTACCTGTCACTGTCGCGAGGATGCCGCAGCCGACGCCGCAATAGGCGCAAGTGGTGCGGACCGAGTCCGCCATCAGGCGGCCGCCTTCAGCGTGCTCGCGCGGCAGATGAGGACACGGCCGCCGTCGATCTTGACCGGGACGGTGGGGGTGCAGCCCTTGTCCTCGCCGAGCGCTTCGCCGGTCGACAGGCTGATCCGCCAGTTGTGGAGCGGGCAGGCGACCGCGCCGCCATGAACGATGCCTTGGCTCAGGCGCCCATGCTTGTGTGGACAGCGGTCCAGGAGGGCAAAGACCTTGCCCTCGGCGGTGCGGAACACCGCGATATCGTCGCCGCCTTCGACCTGCACGGTACGGCTGCCGCGCACCGGAATCTGATCAACCCAGCCAATGTCGAGCCATTCAGCGGTCGTCATGCCCCCATCTCCTCCAAAAATGCACGTTCCTGCGGGATGAAGCGCGCCATCGGTGCGTGATGTTCGGCCTCGGCGCCATCGGCGCGCTGCGCCCAGGGATCGTCCTGGCTGAAGCTTTGCGAATAGAGGAAGCGTGCGCGGAGCGCCTCGCGGCCCGCTGCGTCGTCGACGATCCGCCTCTTCACATATTCGACCCCGACGCGCTCGATCCACGGCGCGGTGCGTTCCAGATAGCGCGCCTCCTCGCGGTAGAGCTGGATGAAGGCGGCGCAAGTATCCATCGCCTCCTGCTCGGTCGCGACCTTGCAGAGCAGGTCGGTGGCGCGCACATGGATGCCGCCGTTACCGCCGACGTGGAGTTCGTACCCGCTGTCGACGCAGACGATGCCGAAATCCTTGATCGTCGCCTCGGCGCAGTTGCGCGGGCAGCCCGACACGGCGATCTTGAACTTGTGCGGCATCCAGCTGCCCCAGCTCATCCGCTCGACCTTGACGCCCAGACCCGTTGAATCCTGCGTGCCGAAGCGGCACCATTCGGACCCGACGCAGGTCTTCACCGTGCGCAGCGACTTGCCATAGGCGTGCCCCGACACCATCCCGGCGGCATTGAGGTCGGCCCAGACCGCAGGCAAATCCTCCTTCTTGATACCGAAGATGTCGAGCCGCTGGCCGCCGGTGACCTTGACCATCGGCGCATTGAACTTCTCGACGACATCGGCGATCGCGCGCAGCTCGGTCGGGTTGGTGAGCCCGCCCCACATGCGGGGGACGACAGAGTAAGTGCCGTCCTTCTGGATATTGGCGTGCATCCGCTCGTTGACGAAGCGGCTCTGCTGGTCGTCGACATAGTCGCCGGGCAGCGCGCAGAGCAGATAATAATTGAGCGCCGGGCGACACGACGAGCAGCCGTCTGGGGTCGTCCAGTGCAGCTTCTGCATTACTTCGGGAATAGAGCGCATGGCCTGCGCGACAATTTCGCGGCGGACGTCGTCGTGGCCGAAGCTCGTGCATTTGCACATCGTCTTCGGGCCCGACTGGACATCGTCGCCGAGTGTCAGCGCGAGCAGATTTTCGACGAGTCCGGTACACGAACCGCAGCTCGCCGATGCCTTGCAGGTGCTGCGCACGGCGTCGAGGCTGTGCGCACCCTTGGCGATGCACGACACGACCTGGCCCTTGGTGACGCCGTTGCAGCCGCATATCTCGGCATCGTCCGAGAGCGCCGCAACGGCCGCCTTAGGGTCCGCCGCGCCCCCTCCCGAGGCGAAGGCCTGGCCGAAGATCAGCAGGTCGCGCAGTTGCGACACGTCTTCCTGCTTCTTGAGCAGATCGAAATACCAGTTGCCATCCGCGGTATCGCCATAGAGCACCGCGCCGACGATGCGGTCGTCTCGGACGATCACCCGCTTATAGACGCCGCGGCTCGCGTCGCGCAGCACGATATCCTCGCACCCGTCTCCGCCCGAAAAATCGCCCGCCGAAAACACATCGATCCCCGACACCTTGAGCTTGGTCGAGGTGACCGAGCCGCGATATCCTGTCGGCTGTTCGACGAGCCCGTCGGCAAGGCTGCGGCACATGTCCCACAGCGGCGCAACAAGGCCGTAGACCTGCCCGTCATGCTCGACGCATTCGCCGACCGCGAGAACATGCGGGTCGCTGGTGACCATGTGGTCGTCGACCTGGATTCCGCGCCCGACGGCGAGGCCGGCGTCGCGAGCGAGGGCGACCGAGGGACGGATGCCCACCGCCATCACGACGAGGCTGGCGGGGATTAGCGTCCCGTCCTTGAGCCTCACCCCTTCGACCTTGGCGTCGCCGACGATCGCGGCGGTGTCGGCGCCGGTCAGGATCGTCTGGCCGCGGCCTTCCAATGCCTGCTTGAGCAGCCAGCCCGCTGCCTCGTCGAGCTGGCGCTCCATCAGCGTGGGCATCAGGTGGATAACGGTGACCTTCATGCCGCGGAGCGAAAGGCCGTGCGCCGCCTCGAGCCCGAGCAGCCCGCCGCCGATCACCACCGCGTCACCGCCGGCGTCGGCCGCCGCGAGCATCGTGTCGACATCGTCCATATCGCGAAATGCGATCACGCCGGGCAGGTCCTTGCCGGGGACCGGAATGATGAAGGGATCGGAGCCGGTTGCGATCAGCAGCCGGTCATAGCCTTCGGTTACGCCCCCGCGCGTCGTCACCGTTTTTGCGGCGCGGTCTATCGCGACTACCGGGTCGCCGGCGACGAGCGCGATGCCGTTCGCCGCATACCAGTCCGCGTCGTTGATCACGATATCGTCGAAGCATTTTTCGCCCGCGAGCACGGGGGAGAGCATGATGCGGTTGTAATTGACCCGCGGTTCGGCGCCAAAGATTGTCACACGGTAACGTGCCGGATCGCGCGCCAGCAGCTCCTCGACCGCGCGGCAACCGGCCATGCCGTTGCCGATCACGACGAGATGGTCGCGCGTGTCGCCCTCGGGTTTGAGCGGGCAATGTTCCATCAAAGCGTCCAATCCAGTTGTAGCCAATATTTATCGGTGTCGGTGGCGAGGGTGTCGGCGCGGTAGCGCGCGTAGCGCGCCGAGCCTGTGAATTTGCCGAGCTTCGCGCTCGCGAGAAGATTGAGCTCGTCGCCGTAAGAGCGCGAGGCGCGATCGCTGCGATAATCGTGATAGATCGCTTGCAGCGTCACCGCCTGAAATGCGCCGACGGCTTTCCAACTCCACCCCGCGCTTGCATACAGGTCGCGCACGCCGTCGGGCGGTGTGGTGAGGAATTTGTCGGCCCAGCCTTGAAATTTGAATGCCGTGGCGAGCGGCGTCTGGAAGCTGGTGAGCGCCCTGCTATCGCCGGCGCCGAGTATCTCGTACCCGACGCCGATCCGGGGGCCTCCAAAATCGACCGCGACGTCGGCGAGATAGTAATCCGCCGAATAGTCGTTCGGGTTGCGGTGCCAGTCGGACTGGCGCGCGTAGCTCAGCTGCCAGGCGACCCTCGCCTTGCCGAGTGGCTGGCTCCCGTCGAGCCGGACGCCATAGCTCTGGCTCGACAGGCGGAAGCCCTGCATCGCCGCCTCGTCCTGATCGACCAGATAGGCAAAGGTCGAAAACTTGCCGATCGGGGTTTGCGCGCACAGGTTGGCGAAGACATTGTCGCCCGACACCGCCTGTTGCCGCGCCCCGGTGCCGTCGATGCCCCAGATGGTGCGCACGCTCCACGCATAGGCGACATCTGCCTTGATGCCCTTGATCGGCGTGATCTCGGCGCGCACCGCGTCGAAGCTCTGCCCGTTCTGGCGGAACGACACCACGCCGACAAAGCGTTCGTCGTCGAGCGCGATCCGTTGCCTCCCCGCGGTGACTGCAACGGCGGGCGAGGCGTAGCGGAGCTGGGCGCGGGCGAGGGCGATATTTTCGGGATCGGCTACGAGCGGCCGCGTTGCGGCGCCGTGGAGCCCGTCGAAATACTCATCGGCGATCGCGAGATTGCCCTGGCCTTCGACGAGCACCGACCAGCGCCCGGCTTTCGCCTCGATCCCGGCACGGACGCGCAGGGTGAGCGCGTCGGTCTCGGCGGTGAGGCCGTCCTGGTCGACGCTCTCGTAGCGGAGCCGGGCTTCGCCGAGCGGCTTGAGGGTGACGTCCTGGGCGTGCGCCACCCCGGCCGGCGCGAGCGCCAGCAGGATGATGAGGGTGCGGGTCATGGCTTTAGATCCGCACGCCTTCAGCCGCACCCCAGGTCGCGCGCCACTGACCCTTGACGAAGATAAGCGCGACAAGCGCAACCACGGCAAGTCCCGCAAAGATGTAAAAGCCGGGAGCAAAGCTGCCGCTCCACTGTTTCGCGAAGCCGAGCGAGGAGGCGAGGTAGAAGCCGCCGACGCCGCCCGCCATTCCGACGAGCCCGGTCATCACCCCGATCTCGGCCGAGAAGCGCTGCGGAACGAGCTGGAAGACCGAGCCATTACCGGTGCCAAGCGCGAGCATCGCGATGACGAAAAGGCCGAGCGCAGCAGGCAGCGTATCGGCCTGCGGCACGCCCGCGAGCGCCAACGCGGCAACCACGAATACTGCCATCAGGGCGCGAACGCCGCCGATCCAGTCGGCAAGCGCGCCGCCCATCGGCCGCACCAGCGATCCGGCGAAGACGCAGGCCGCGGTGCAATAACCCGCCATCACCGGGGTGAGGTGGAACTGGTCGGTGAAATATATCGGCAGCGAAGCCGCGAGCCCGACAAAACCGCCGAAGGTCACCGAGTAGAAGGCCATCAGCCACCAGGCGTCGGCCGTCTTGAGCGGCTCGAAATAATGAGCCAGCTTCTTCGGCGCGGGCGCGTTCGGTGCGTCTTTCGCCATCGCGAGATAGACGAAGAAAACGATCGTCAGCGGTATACAGGCCAGCCCGAGCACCGCGTTCCAGCCGAACGCCTTGGCAAGACCGGGCGCGAAGAGCGCCGCGAGTACGGTTCCCGAATTGCCCATGCCGGCAAGGCCCATTGCCTTGCCCTGATGCTCGGGCGGATACCAGCGGCTTGCAAGCGGCAGCGCGATCGCGAAGCTGGCGCCGGCGAAGCCGAGGATGACCCCCAGCGCCAACGTGCCTGCAAAGCTGTAAACCCCCATAAACCAGGCCGTGAACAGTCCGGCGATCACGACCAGCTGGCTGATTGCGCCCGAACGCTTCGGCCCGATGCGGTCGACGAGCAGCCCGTTGACGACGCGCAGCAGGGCGCCGGCGAGCGTCGGAACGGCAACCATCAGCCCTTTCTGCGCGGGGGACAGCCCGAGGTCTTCGGAGATTGCGGGCGCCAGCGGCCCGAGGATGACCCACACCATGAAAGCGAGATCGAAATAGAGAAATGCTGCGACAAGCGTCGGCCAGTGACCGCTCGCCCAGAAGCCCGATTTGGGTGCCGAGGCGCCCGTGGTTGCAGTTGTCATCGTCCGTCCCCTTTTTGTGACGGGCAATAAAAAAAGCCGCCAGGACGGCGGCCACGCGGGCGCATCCTGACGGCTTCATCGCCTGTTGGATTACGGAGAAAGGCTCCCCGTGTGCCGCGCGGGCCAGCCCCCTCGTTGGAGCCGTCGCCGCTTTATCCTGCCCCGGCAGCCCTGCCGAGTGCAATTAAACTGCCTGATTCGCCACATCCGCGCAACCGGTTATTTCGCAGGTGCAGCATAAATTCTATCTGGGCCTAAAATCTAAGGAAGGTCAGAGAGATAGCCCTGTATATCGTCGGGATCGAAGGCGCGCCCGTCAAAAAAGCGGTCGCTGCCGAGGAGAAGACGGCCCTGTACTGACCCCGCGCCAAGCGGCGTGTCGATCCCGCCCTCCAGCTTTGAACTCGCGCCGGGGAGCGGCGCGCCTGATCCCGCCAGCGCCCCGCGATAGATGTCGGGACGGAACACTGCGGCCGCTGTAGCGGCGTCGGCGGCGGAATAGGGGATGTGGTCCCAACGAAGCATCTGCGAATAGAGCCACGCCGCCTGGCTGCGCCATGGGAAGTTCGCTGCTTCGCGGTGTTGGAACATGAAATCGGGATAATGGATCGGTTCACCGCCGGGCACGAGGCGGATGTGATCGGTGATCGCGCGCAGAACCGCATCACGCGGGGCGTCCAGATATTCCGGCCGCTCCAGTATCCGTGCGCTTTCGTCCGCAGTGCCGGGTTCGACGAAATGGGCGGCAGCGGCGTGGAGCGCGCGTAGCAGGGCCTCGACGGCGTCGCGCCGCTCCTCGACGACCGCTTCGCGCATCGCTAGCACCTTTTCGACGCCGCGGCGCCAGATTTGCGCGGTTGCGAGCGCGATATGGCCAACACCGCGTTCGACCGCGATCGAATTCCATGGTTCACCGACACAGATTCCGTCGACCTCACCTGCAGCGAGCGCATCGGCGGCGAAGGGTGGGCTGGTGACGACGATGTCGACATGGGTATCG
Source organism: Sphingopyxis sp. (assembly GCF_036402335.1). Taxonomy (GTDB): domain Bacteria; phylum Pseudomonadota; class Alphaproteobacteria; order Sphingomonadales; family Sphingomonadaceae; genus Sphingopyxis. The sequence continues at coordinate 8,809 of NZ_DASWTD010000290.1, forward strand.
GGACGGATTCCGACACCCGCGAGCCAGTATCGAAGCATGTAATTGTGGCTGGAATAGCGATGTACGACGCCGAAGCGCAGCGGCTTCCCGGCGATTTTCCGTTCCGCTGCCACGCGCTGCAGCGCCGCGCCGATAACCGTCGGGTCGCCCAGCGTTTCTCCAAGTCCGACATCCTGCGCGAGTTGGGTCGAAAAGGTCACCGCGTTTCCGTTGAGTCCCAGCACAAAGGGCACCGCCATCGGCACTGCGGGCCGGTCGCGGCCGAGCGCGGTCGCGATCGCCAGCGGCGCGATCATGTGCGCGGCGTCGGTGTGGCCATAGAGCAGCCGGTCTCGCACCGTTGCCCAGGTCATGTCGCGCACCAGTTCGATGTTGATGCCTTCGCGTGCCGCAAAGCCCAGTTCGTGCGCGAGGATCGGCAGGGCTGCATCGACGAGCGGCAGGAAGCCGATACGGAAGGTCTCGGCGCTCATTCGATATCTCCCAAGAGCGCGTCGCTCGTCACGATGGCTTCGGCAATCTCGGCAATGCGGCGGTTGGTGCTCATCGCCTGCCCGCGGAGCAACGCATAGGCTTCGGGCTCGTCGATCCGACGCCGTTTCATCAGGATCGCCTTGGCCCTGTCGATCACGGCCCGCTCGGCGAGGGCGTTCTTGGCATCGTCGAGCTCGCGTTGCAGCGACGAGAAGGCGTGGAAGCGGCGAACCGCAAGGTCGAGTACGGGCTTGATGCGTTGCTGCGAAAGACCGTCGACGACATAGGCGGAAACGCCCGCGTCGATCGCTGCGAAAGTGGCCTCGGTATTACTCTGATCGACGAACATCGCTATCGGCCGCGCCAGCGCGCGCGACATCGCGAAGAAATCTTCGAGCAGATCGCGGCTCGGGTTTTCGAGGTTGATGAGGACGACCTCGGGGGTCGCCGCCTCGATCTGTGCGACGAGCGGTCCAGCGGGATCGATGAGCACGAGATCATCGAGGCCGGCCTCGCGCAGGCCGTCGGAGATGATGGCGGCGCGCGTCGTGCTGGTGTCGATGATCGCGATCCTCATGATCGCGCCTTTACGCTGCAGCGCACAAATCTGCTAGCTGGTTTCTTATTTGCGCAGGTTTCAAGCCGGCAGATGGCCGCTTCTTGAAATTATCCTCCGAAAGCTGCCGGTCTCCAATCGGCCACACTGTGCCACGGGTCCAGCGGGCGCGAACCGGTTCATCTCCCGCTGCATCCGTCATTACGGCCTCGCGTGAAAAATTCGCTTACCAGATGAATGATCCGCGTCCGCCTGCGTCATCTCACTAGTCCGCGCTCAGGCGGACGGGAGGTGTTGCCATGAATGAGGCCGAAGAGCGGCAGACAAGTTGTCAACGAAGAAACGGCTGCAAAGCCTTGGCGTGCGGCCAGTTCTACTCTGCACGTGAGCGACCGCTCCGCCGAGGCCCGGCAAAGACTCGCTTTCATACGAAACCGTCCGCTCGCGCCGGTCTGCGACGGTGTGTTTCCGGTCGCTCCGGCCTTGGAGAGCAACGGCGAGGGTTAGGAATGACGCGCATCGTGATCGGCATTGTCCCCCGAAAGTTGCGCGGCGCGGTCATCGTCAACGCGCCCTCAGCCCAATAGCCTTTCGCCGTCAGCTGCCGCTGCGCTGGCCAACTACCAAGAAACGGATGGCCGAGTCCGGCCACATGGGAGAAGAAAATGGGAAAAATGAGGATGACGTATGCCGCGCCGACGAGTCGAAGGGGTGTGGCGAGGTCAACACGCCTGCTCGCTGGCGCAATGCTGGCAAGCACAATGCTCACATCAGCGGGGTTTGCCGCCGAAACGCCGGCTGCCGATTCCAGCGATGCCGCGGCGGTTCCTGACGATGTGGGCACGAACAACGACATTGTCGTGACCGCCGAGCGCCGCACAACGTCGTTGATGGAAGTTCCGATGGCGGTGCAGGTTACCTCGGGTGATGTGCTGAAGGATCTGAGAGTTACCAATGTCGCCGACCTCTCGACGGTCGTTCCGACCTTCAATGTGTCGCGGAGCTATCAGGGCGCCCCGCAGTTCAGTATCCGCGGCATGGCGTTCAATGCCGTGAACATGTCTTCGTCGCCGACGGTCACCGTTTATCAGAATGACGTCGCATTCGCTTATCCCTATCTGCTCAACGGTCCGATGTACGACATGCAGCGCGTGGAGGTGCTCAAGGGGCCGCAGGGTACGCTCTACGGCCGCAATACCACCGCCGGTCTGATCAACCTGATTCCGAATGGTCCGACAGACAGTTTCGAAGCGGGTTTTTCAGTCGATGTCGGCAATTACGACACAAAGAATCTCGAGGGCTACGTCAGCGGTCCGATTACCGATACGCTGAAATTTCGTCTGGCTGGGCGTATCGATGACAGTGGGAAGGGATGGCAAACCTATGCCGGACCCAAAAGCCTGATCGGACCGACAGGGCTCTATGCCAGCACCGATCCCAATTTCGAATGGATAAAGCCGCGTTCGGCCGGGGACTATCGTCTTGGCGAAGTTCACAGATTCGGCGCCAGGCTGGCGCTGTCCTGGGAGGCGACCTCTGATCTCGACGTCGATCTGGTCGCATCGATGTGGAAGAATAATTCGGATACGAAAGCTGCGCAGGCCTTCGCGCCCACTCCGAATTTGCGGCGCGGCGACACCAATTCGCTGAGCGCCGATGAAGTCATCTCGCCGTTTCAAGCCGGTCTCGTCCGCGCGCCCGGCCAAACCGAAACCACCACCTATTTCGACGCCTTCCAGTTTACGAATGGAAAGCAGGCCGGCTGGAACCCCGAAGCGTCGCGCTGTGCTGACGCGGGGACTACCATCGGCAAGGGTACAGGGCTATGCGGCGATCTTGACGAAGACAGCTTCTATTTCGGTGGATCATTAAAAATCGGTTATCAATTGTCGGAGGCGATCGAACTGACGTCGATCACCGGCTATAATAATCTGGATCGCAATTCGCTTCAGGACTCGAGCGGCGCGCCATTCGAATTGCTGATTCAGAATCCTGAGGGGAAGTTGAAGACTTTCTCGCAGGAATTGCGACTTGCAGGGGAAATTGGCCCGGTGCGCTGGACGGTCGGTGGCTATTACGGGCGTGATACTATCCGCGAGTCCATCCGGTCGTTGATCGGACAGAATGCCAGTGCCCGGGCCGTCCGGCGTTACTCACGCGCAGGGCGGATAAACTCCGTCATATTCCCGGGCAGCGACTATGCCGATTGGACGGCACCGGAACGGGCTGAGCTGGAAGCTAACATATTCCGCACATTAGTCGATGAGGGCGAGTGGAAGGTCATCACGAAGAGTATCTCGGGCAGCGCCGATTGGTCAATCACCGACCGGCTGACCTTTACGGCGGGTGCGCGCTATACATGGGATTCCAATAAGTTCGCAGGGTGCACCCGCGATTTCAACGGCAATACGGCGGCGGGCGTCAATACAGGAGTCTTCGCCATCATCGGCCTTCGCGGTACGATTGAAGACGGCGAAAAGCGGCCTTTGAACTACGCGCGCAATAATGAGTGCATTACGATGGTCAGTAGTACGCCAAACAATATTCGTGCTGAGGTCAACCGGCATCTCAAGGAGAATAATTTCGCTTGGCGCCTCGCGCTCAACTGGCGGCCGACGGACGATCTGAGTTTTTATGCATCGGCATCGAAGGGCGCCAAGTCGGGG
>NZ_DASWTD010000291.1:0-9365 GCF_036402335.1 Sphingopyxis sp.
ATCCGACCGTCTATATGGAAAAATATCTCGGCAACCCGCGCCATATCGAATTCCAGGTGTTCGGCGACGGCAAGGGCAATGCCATCCATTTGGGCGAGCGCGACTGCTCGCTCCAGCGCCGCCACCAGAAGGTGCTCGAAGAGGCCCCCTCGCCGATCATCTCGGCCGAGGAGCGCGCGCGTATGGGCAAAATCTGCGCCGACGCGATGGCCGCGATGGGCTACCGCGGCGCCGGGACGATCGAATTCCTCTGGGAAAATGGCGAGTTCTTCTTCATCGAGATGAACACGCGCATCCAGGTCGAGCATCCGGTGACCGAGATGATCACCGGCTTCGACCTCGTCCGCGAACAGATCCGCATCGCAGGCGGCGCGGGCCTTTCGGTCAAACAGGAAGATCTCGAGTTCCGCGGCCATTCGATGGAATGCCGCATCAACGCCGAGGATCCGCGCAGCTTCCTGCCCTCGCCGGGCAAGGTCACGAGCTACCACGCCGCGGGCGGCATGCATGTGCGCGTCGATAGCGGGCTCTACGCCGGCTATTCGATCCCACCCTATTACGACAGCATGATCGGCAAGCTGATCGTCTATGGCCGCAGCCGCGAAAGCTGCATGATGCGGATGCGCCGCGCGCTCGAGGAAATGGTGATCGGCGGCGTCAAGACGAACATTCCGCTCCACCAGGCGCTGCTGGCCGACCCCGATGTCATCCACGGCGATTATACGATCAAATGGCTCGAGGAATGGCTGGCACGGCAGGATGAAGAGGCGAAAGCCTGACCCGCTTCGCCATCGCTTGGCGAAGACGGAACTGCGACGGGCTGTGCGGTAGCTCACTTTAACTGCGGGCGTTTTTTGTCTATGGCCTTGGTCATGATAAAAAACTCTCCCTTTTCCGTGCATTCTGCCGCTGCTCTCCTCCTGCCGCTGAGCCTGCTCGCCTCTCCCGGCCTCGCGCAGGAGGTCAAGGAGGATTCGGTTGTCCTTCAGCCCGACAAGGTGAAGGACGATGCCCCGGTCGTCGAAACCGCGGCCGAAGCCAATTTGCCGAACTGGTCGAAGCAGAATGCCGAGGCGCTGCTCGCATCGATCGAGGGCATCGGCGCCGAAGGCCTGTTCGCAAAGGATTATGGCCCCGACGCGCTCGCGGCGGCGATCATGGCCGACGATCAGGCGCAGCTCGACCGGATCGCGACCGACACCTTCTTGCTGCTCGCGACGCACCTGCGCGACGGGCGCACGCCGAATGCCGCACGCAAGCAGTGGTTCATGGTCGACAGCGACGGTGACAGCGAGCCGTTGCTGTCGCTGCTCGCCGCCGCGCTCGGTGCCGGAACGGTGAGCGAGACGCTTGCCACGCTCGACCCCGTCCATCCTGATTTCGCGGCGCTCAAGGCGTCGCTCGCCAAGGCAAAAACCACTGCCGACGCCAACGCGATCCGCGTCAACATGGAACGCTGGCGCTGGATGCCGCGCACGCTCGGCGAACGCTATGTCGTCAGCAACGTGCCCGAATATCTGACCCGCGTCGTCCACGGCGGCACGATCATCGCGACCCACAAGGCGGTTGTCGGCAAGGCAGCGACCCCGACGCCGCAGCTCAATCCGATGGCGACCGGTATCATCGTCAACCCGACGTGGACGCTGCCGCGCAGCATCATCAACGAAGGCATCGGCGCGACGATCGCGCGCAACCCGGCCTCGGCGCGCGCGCAGGGCTATACCTGGACGGGCAGCGGCAAGACCCTCTCGGTTGTGCAAAAGGCCGGCCCGAACAATGCGCTGGGCGTGATGAAGATGGAAATGCTGAACCCGCATGCCATCTATCTGCACGACACCCCGTCGAAGGGCGCGTTCGCCGCGGCCGCGCGGGCGTTCAGCCATGGCTGCATCCGCACCGAACGTGCACTGCACTTCTCGGGCCTGATGGCGGTGATGTTCGCGGGCAAGAGCCCCGAGGAATTCGGCGAAGCGATCGCCAGCGGCGAGACGACGCGCTTCGGGTTCGACAACCCCTTCCCCGTCTATGTCGCTTACTGGACCGTCATTCCCGACGGCAAGGGCGGCGTGAAGAAGCTGGCCGACATCTATGGCCGCGACGCGCCCGTGGTGGCGAGCTTTGCCAAGCCCGGCCGCCCGACCGCAACGATTATCGCACCGGCACCGCCCGCCGTCGTGCCGACGGTGCAGACGACCGCGCGGGTTACCACGCCGGGGACGAGCGGGATTTATTGAGAGGTCGGTCAACGACCGACATTTGCCGTCGCCCCTCGCTCGCCACCCGCAAGCAGACAAAGAAAAGGCCCCGCCGGATCGCTCCGGCGGGGCCTTTTTCTGTCAGCCAAAGGGCTTGAGGAAGCTTATTCCTCGCCTTCGCCTTCGGGGCGCTCTTCGACGAGCACTTCGCCCGCGGTGAAGTCTTCACCCTGCACCTTGCCGAGCGGATCGTCGCCGATCGCCGCTTCGGGGCCCTGCGCCAGTTCGGCGGCATGCTCTTCGGCTGCGGTCGCCGGGGCGATCAGATGCTCCTGGTTCGCAGCGCGCATGGCGGCACGAAGCGCAGCATCCTTCGACGAGGCGGTCACGCGGACGCGGTTCATGGCAGCACCGGTACCCGCCGGGATGAGGCGGCCGACGATGACATTTTCCTTGAGGCCCTGCAGCGAGTCGATCTTGCCCTGCACCGAAGCCTCGGTGAGAACGCGGGTCGTCTCCTGGAAGGACGCTGCCGAGACGAAGCTGCGGGTCTGCAGCGACGCCTTGGTGATGCCGAGGAGGACCGGACGGCCCTCTGCCGGCACGCCGTTCTTCGGCAGCTTGGCGTTATATTCCATCATCTCCAGATAATCGAGCTGTTCGCCCGGCAGCAGCGTGGTGTCGCCGCCCGACGTGATCTCGACCTTCTGCAGCATCTGGCGAACGATCACCTCGATGTGCTTGTCGTTGATCTTCACGCCCTGGAGTCGATAGACTTCCTGGATTTCCGCGACGAGATATTCGGCCAGAGCTTCCACGCCCATGACGTCGAGGATGTCGTGCGGGTTCGGCGAACCGCTGATCAGCGCGTCGCCGCGCTTGACCTGGTCGCCTTCCTGCACTTCCAGCACCTTCGACTTGGGGATCAGATACTCGATCGAATCGCCTTCTTCCGGAACAATCGCGATCTTGCGCTTCGCCTTGTAATCCTTGACGAATTCAATGCGGCCGCTGATCTTCGCGATAACGCTGTTGTCCTTCGGAATGCGTGCTTCGAACAGCTCGGCAACACGCGGCAGACCGCCGGTGATGTCGCGCGTCTTCGACGCTTCGCGGCTGACACGCGCCAGAACGTCGCCCGCCTGCACTTCCTGACCGTCCTCGACCGACAGCATCGTGCCGACCGCGAGCAGGTAGCGTGCGGCTTCGCCCGACTGGTCGTCGAGCAAGGTCAGGCGCGGCTGAAGGTCTTCCTTCTTGGCACGGCCCGCCGAACGATATTCGATCACGACGCGCTGGGCGATGCCCGTCGCTTCGTCGACCTGTTCGACCAGCGTCTTGCTGTCGAGCAAGTCCTGATACTTCACGACGCCCTGCTTTTCGGTGATCAGCGGCATGGTGAACGGATCCCATTCGGCAATCCGGTCGCCCTTCTTCACCTTCTCGCCGTCCTTGTGCATGATCTGCGCACCATAGGGCAGCTTGTGCGTCGCGCGTTCGCGGCCTTCGCTGTCGATGATCGCGATTTCGCCCGAACGCGACAGCGCCAGACGGCGGCCGCGCTGGTCGACGATCGTCGTCATCTCGCGATATTCGATCGTACCGTCCGAAATCGCTTCGGCGTTCGACTGCTCGTTGACCTGCGCCGCACCACCGATGTGGAACGTGCGCATCGTCAGCTGCGTGCCGGGCTCACCGATCGACTGCGCGGCGATAACGCCGACAGCTTCACCGATGTTGACCGGCGTACCGCGGGCAAGATCGCGGCCATAGCATTTGCCGCAAACACCCAGCGTCGCTTCGCAGACCAGCGGCGAACGGATCTTGACCGACTGGACTTCGGCGTCCTCGATCCGCTGCGTCGTCGCTTCGTCGAGCAGCGTGCCCACCGGCGCGATGACATTGCCGTCCTTGTCGACGACGTCTTCCAGCGTCGTACGGCCGAGGATGCGTTCGCCCAGCGAGGCGATCGTCGAACCGCCCTGCACGATCGCGCGCATTTCCATGCCGCGTTCGGTGCCGCAATCTTCCTCGATCACGACGCAGTCCTGCGACACGTCAACCAGACGGCGGGTCAGGTAACCCGAGTTCGCCGTCTTCAGCGCCGTATCGGCGAGCCCCTTGCGCGCACCGTGGGTCGAGTTGAAATACTCGAGAACGGTGAGGCCTTCCTTGAAGTTCGAGATGATCGGCGTTTCGATGATCTCGCCCGACGGCTTGGCCATCAGGCCGCGCATGCCGGCGAGCTGCTTCATCTGCGCCTGCGAACCACGGGCACCCGAGTGCGCCATCATGTAGATGGAGTTGATCGGGGCCAGGCGGCCGTCTTCGAGCTTCGGCGTCGCACGGATTTCGTCCATCATGGCGGTTGCCACCTTGTCGCCGCACTGCGACCAGGCGTCGATCGCCTTGTTGTACTTTTCCTGCTGCGTGATCAGGCCGTCCTGATACTGCTGCTCGAAATCCTTCACCAGCGCGCGGGTTTCGTCGACCATCCCTTCCTTCGACGCCGGAATGATCATGTCATCCTTGCCGAACGAGATGCCCGCCTTGAACGCGTTGCGGAAACCGAGCGCCATGATGGCGTCGGCGAACAGCACGGTCTCTTTCTGGCCGGTGTGACGATAGACCTGGTCGATCACGTCGCCGATTTCCTTCTTGGTGAGAAGGCGGTTGACGACGTCGAAGGGCACGGTGTGCGACTTCGGCAGGCATTCGCCGATCAGCATGCGGCCCGGGGTCGTTTCGAAGCGGCGCAGATACTCGTTGCCCTGCTCGTCGGTCTGCGGAACGCGGCTGATGACCTTGGTGTGCAGCGTGACAGCGCCGGTGTAGAGCGCCTGATGCACCTCGGCCATGTCGGCGAGCAGCATACCCTCGCCCGGCTCGCCTTCGCGCTCCAGCGAGAGATAGTAGAGACCGAGGACCATGTCCTGCGACGGAACGATGATCGGCTTGCCGTTCGCGGGGCTGAGGATGTTGTTCGTCGACATCATCAGCACGCGTGCTTCGAGCTGGGCTTCCAGCGACAGCGGCACGTGGACCGCCATCTGGTCACCGTCGAAGTCGGCGTTGAACGCGGCGCAGACCAGCGGGTGAAGCTGGATCGCCTTGCCTTCGATCAGCACGGGTTCGAACGCCTGGATGCCGAGGCGGTGCAGCGTCGGGGCGCGGTTCAGCAGGACCGGGTGCTCGCGAATGACTTCGTCGAGGATGTCCCAGACTTCCTTGCGTTCCTTTTCGACCCACTTCTTCGCCTGCTTCAGGGTCATCGACAGACCCTTGGCGTCGAGGCGCGCATAGATGAACGGCTTGAACAGCTCGAGCGCCATCTTCTTCGGCAGGCCGCACTGGTGCAGCTTGAGTTCGGGACCGGTCACGATGACCGAACGGCCCGAATAGTCGACGCGCTTGCCGAGCAGGTTCTGACGGAAGCGGCCCTGCTTGCCCTTGAGCATGTCGGACAGCGACTTCAGCGGACGCTTGTTGGCACCCGTGATCGTGCGGCCGCGGCGGCCGTTGTCGAACAGCGCATCGACGGCTTCCTGCAGCATGCGCTTTTCGTTGCGGACGATAATGTCCGGCGCGCGCAGTTCCATCAGGCGCTTCAGGCGATTGTTGCGGTTGATCACGCGGCGATAGAGGTCGTTGAGATCCGACGTCGCGAAGCGGCCGCCGTCGAGCGGCACCAGCGGGCGCAGTTCGGGCGGGATGACCGGCACGACTTCGAGGATCATCCACTCGGGACGGTTGCCCGATTCGATGAAGCTCTCGACGACCTTCAGGCGCTTGATGATCTTCTCGGGCTTGAGCTCCGACTTGGTAGTCGCGAGATCTTCCATCAGGTCGACGCGTTCCTGCTCCAGATCGAGATTCTCGAGAAGCACACGGATCGCCTCGGCGCCGATGCCGGCGCTGAACGCGTCTTCGCCATATTCATCCTGCGCGTCGAGCAGTTCGTCTTCGGTCAGAAGCTGGAACTTCTCCAGCGGCGTCAGGCCGGGCTCGAGAACGATATAGGCTTCGAAATACAGCACGCGCTCGAGCTGCTTCAGCTGCATGTCGAGCAGCAGGCCGATGCGCGACGGCAGCGACTTCAGGAACCAGATGTGCGCGACGGGCGCGGCGAGCTCGATATGGCCCATGCGCTCGCGGCGGACCTTGGTCACCGTGACTTCGACACCGCACTTCTCGCAGACGATGCCCTTGTATTTCATGCGCTTGTACTTGCCGCACAGGCATTCATAATCCTTGATCGGACCAAAGATGCGCGCGCAGAACAGGCCGTCACGCTCGGGCTTGAACGTGCGGTAGTTGATGGTTTCGGGCTTCTTGATCTCGCCGAACGACCACGAGCGGATGCGCTCCGGGCTCGCGATGCCGATCTTGATCATGTCGAAGGTTTCGGGCTTCGCGACCGGGTTCATGAAGTTGGTAAGCTGGTTCATATTCTAGCTCCATCTTCCCCTCTCACGCGCTGTGAGAGGGGTGAGGAAAAATCTTATTCGGCGGCTTCGGGAAGGGCTTCCGGACCTTCGTCGGGATCTTCTTCCGCATAGGAAGAGAGTTCGACGTTGAGGCCCAGCGAGCGCATTTCCTTGACGAGCACGTTGAAGCTTTCGGGAATGCCGGCTTCGAAGGTGTCGTCGCCCTTGACGATCGCTTCGTAAACCTTGGTGCGGCCGATCACGTCATCGGACTTCACCGTCAGCATTTCCTGCAGCGTGTACGCCGCGCCATAGGCCTGCAGCGCCCACACTTCCATTTCACCGAAGCGCTGGCCACCGAACTGCGCCTTACCGCCCAGCGGCTGCTGGGTGACAAGCGAGTACGGCCCGATCGAACGCGCGTGGATCTTGTCGTCGACCAGGTGATGCAGCTTCAGGATATACATATATCCCACCGTCACCTTGCGGTCGAAACGGTCGCCGGTGCGGCCGTCGTAGAGGTCGACCTGACCCGAGCGGTCAAGACCGGCGCGTTCCAGCATCGTCGACACATCGCCTTCGCGCGCACCGTCGAACACCGGGGTCGCGAAGGGCACGCCCACCGACAGGTTTCCGGCGAGTTCGACGACTTCATCCGCGCTGCGCGCCTTGATTTCGTCGGCATATTCATCGCCATAGGCCTGAAGCAGGGCTTCACGAACCGCCTCGGGGGGGGCTCCAGCCTCGGGGTCGGGGTTCGCCGCGCGCCAGTCCTCGAGCGCCGTCGTAATCTGGCGGCCGAAACCGCGCGATGCCCAGCCAAGATGCGTTTCGAGGATCTGCCCGACGTTCATACGCGACGGCACGCCCAGCGGGTTGAGCACGAAGTCGACGTGCGTCCCGTCTTCGAGGAACGGCATGTCCTCGATCGGCAGGATGCGGCTGATGATGCCCTTGTTGCCGTGACGGCCGGCCATCTTGTCGCCCGACTGAAGCTTGCGCTTCACGGCGACGAAGACCTTGACCATCTTGAGCACGCCCGGGGCGAGTTCGTCGCCGCGCTGCAGCTTCTCGACGCGATCTTCATACTTCGCGCTGATCCGCTTGATCGCGTCGTCATACTGCGCCTTGATCGCTTCGAGGGCAGCCTGGGCGTTGTCTTCGACAACCGCCAGCTTCCACCAGTCGCCGCGGTCGAGGTCGACCAGCATCTCTTCGGTGACGATATCGCCCTTCTTCAGACCCTTCGGCACTGCGCTGGTCGCCTGACCGATGAGCAGTTCCTTGAGGCTGGAGAAGGTCGCGCGGTTGAGGATCGCGCGCTCGTCGTCGGCGTCCTGCTTCAGACGCTCGATCTCTTCGCGTTCGATCGCGATCGCGCGCTCGTCCTTGTCGATACCGTGACGGTTGAAGACGCGGACTTCGACGACCGTGCCCGACACGCCCGGCGGCAGACGCAGCGAGGTGTCGCGCACATCGCTGGCCTTTTCGCCGAAGATCGCGCGCAGCAGCTTTTCTTCCGGCGTCATCGGCGATTCACCCTTGGGGGTGATCTTGCCGGCCAGAATATCGCCCGGGCCGACTTCGGCGCCGATGTAGACGATGCCCGCTTCGTCGAGGTTGCGGAGCGCTTCCTCGCCGACGTTCGGGATGTCGCGCGTGATGTCTTCAGGGCCAAGGCGCGTGTCGCGTGCGGTGACTTCGAATTCCTCGATGTGGATCGAGGTGAAGACGTCGTCCTTCACGATGCGTTCGCTAATGAGGATCGAGTCCTCATAGTTGTAGCCGTTCCACGGCATGAACGCGACGAGCACATTCTTGCCGAGCGCCAGTTCGCCAAGCTCGGTCGACGGACCGTCGGCGATGATATCGCCGCTCTTGACCACTTCGCCCACCTTCACCAGCGGACGCTGGTTGATGCAGGTGTTCTGGTTCGAACGCTGGAACTTCTGCAGGCGATAGATGTCGACGCCCGACTTGCCGGGTTCGACCATATCGGTGGCACGGATAACGATACGCGTCGCATCGACCTGGTCGATCACGCCGCCGCGGCGCGCCGCGATCGCCGCGCCCGAATCGCGCGCAACGGTTTCTTCCATGCCGGTACCGACGACCGGCGCCTCGGCGCGGATCAGCGGCACAGCCTGACGCTGCATGTTCGAACCCATGAGCGCGCGGTTGGCGTCATCGTTTTCGAGGAACGGGATCAGCGACGCCGCCACCGAAACGAGCTGCTTCGGCGACACGTCCATCAGCGTGATCTGATCGCGCGGCGCCATCAGGAATTCGCCGGCTTCACGCGCCGAGATCAGCTCGTCGATGAAGCTGCCGTCGGGGTTGAGGTCGGCGTTCGCCTGCGCGACGGTGTGCTTCTGCTCTTCCATCGCCGACAGATAGACGACTTCGTTCGTGACCTTGCCGTCGACGATCTTGCGGTACGGGGTCTCGATGAAGTCGTACTTGTTCACGCGCGCAAAGGTTGCGAGCGAGTTGATCAGGCCGATGTTCGGGCCTTCCGGCGTTTCGATCGGGCAGATGCGGCCATAGTGGGTCGGGTGAACGTCGCGGACTTCGAAGCCCGCGCGTTCGCGGGTCAGACCACCCGGCCCGAGCGCCGACACGCGGCGCTTGTGGGTGACTTCCGACAGCGGGTTGGTCTGGTCCATGAATTGGCTGAGCTGCGACGAACCGAAGAATTCGCGCACCGCGGCGACCGCCGGCTTCGCGTTGATCAGGTCGTTCG
>NZ_DASWTD010000292.1:0-7347 GCF_036402335.1 Sphingopyxis sp.
ATTCTGGTCGCTCAGGAACAGTTCGGAGCGGCCCGCGCGCACCGCGTCTTCGGCCTCGCGGCGGACGCGGGCGATCGCTTCGCGCAGCGTTGCAGCGTCGCCGCCGGCGGCGAAGGTGCAGTCGATGTCGGCGACCGCATCGCCGAAATAGGCGCGGAGGCGATCCCAGTCGTCGCCGACGAGCACCGGGGAATCGATGACGAGCACATGGTCGCTCTGCCCGCGCTCGTCGAGGATGTTGGCGAGGTTGGCGAAGCGCGTCTTCAGACTCATCACATGGCGTTCGCGCAAGCTGTCGATCGGCGGGTTGGTGACCTGGCTGAAATTCTGGCGGAAGAATTGCGCGACGTGGCGCGGCTTGTCGGAGATGACCGCGAGCGGGGTGTCGTCGCCCATCGAGCCGATCGCTTCCTTCGCATCCTCGACCATCGGGGAGAGGATCAGTTCCATATCCTCCATGGTGAGGCCCGCGGCGACCTGGCGGCGGAGCAATTCGCCGCGTTCGAAGGCCGGCAGGCTCGACTTGCCGCCCTTGGGCAGGTCGGCCATCGTGCGGAAGCCCTTGACGCGCGACGCATAGTCGGCGGCGTCGGCGATCTTGTCCTTGATCGCGAGATCTTCGTAGAGGGTGCCATCGTCGAGATCGACCGCGATCATCTGGCCGGGGCCGAGGCGGCCCTTCTTGCGCACGCTCGCTTCGGGCAGCAGCACCATCCCGCTCTCCGAACCGACGACGAGCAGATTGTCGGCGGTGAGTGTGTAGCGGAGCGGACGCAGCGCGTTGCGGTCCATGCCGGCGACCGCCCAGCGGCCATCGGTCATCGCGAGCGCTGCGGGGCCGTCCCACGGCTCCATCACGCTCGCGAGGTACGAGTACATCGCGCGGTGGTTGTCGGGGACGTCGCATTCGGTCGTCCACGCCTCGGGGACGAGGATCAGCTTCGCGGTCGGCGCATCGCGGCCGGCGCGGCACAGCGCCTCGAACACCGCATCGAGCGCGGCGGTGTCCGATGCGCCCGCCGGGATCACCGGCTTGATGTCTTCGCTATGCTCGCCGAAGGCGAGGCTCGCCATCTTGATCTCGTGGCTCTTCATCCAGTTCTTGTTGCCGCGGATCGTGTTGATCTCGCCATTGTGCGCGAGGCAGCGGAACGGCTGCGCGAGCCACCATTGCGGGAAGGTGTTGGTCGAATAACGCTGGTGGAAGATCGCGACGCGGCTTTCGAACAATTTGTTCGTGAGGTCGGGGAAGAAGTCGGCGAGGCTCTCGGCAAGGAAGAGGCCCTTGTAGATGATCGAGCGCGCCGACAGGCTGCAGATATAGAAGTCGGCGATCTGCGCCGCGATCACCTTCTTCTCGATGCGGCGGCGGACGAGATAGAGCTGCTTTTCGAACTCGGCGACCGATTGCTCGTCGGGCAGGGGCCCGGCGATCATGATCTGCTCGATCTCGGGGCGCGTGCGCTGCGCCTTGTCGCCGATCACCGACACGTCGACCGGGACCTGGCGCCAGCCATAGATGGTGAAGCCCGCTTCGATGATCTCGGCCTCGACGATCGTTCGGCATTCTTCCTGCGCGCCGAGGTCGGTGCGCGGCAGGAAGACCATGCCGACCGCGAGGCGGTTCGGGCGCACCTTGTGCCCCGACGCCGCGATCGCATCGTCGAAGAAGCGGACGGGCAGGTCGACATGGATGCCCGCCCCATCCCCGGTCTTGCCGTCGGCGTCGACCGCGCCGCGGTGCCATACGGCGCGCAACGCCTCGATCGCCGCCTCGACGACGCGGCGCGACGCCTTGCCGTCGGTCGCCGCGACCATGCCGACGCCGCAGGCATCGGATTCCATGTCGGGGCGATACATGCCTTCGGCTTCGAGCCGCGCGTGATCGGGGGTGGGGTAATGGGTCATCATCTTCGTCCTGGCGGGTTGAGGGCCTAGTTGTTGGGCAGCTTCGAACGCTTGCGCGTCCTGGTGATCGCTTGCTCGCGCGCTTCGGCGGCGGCGACTGCAGCGGCTTCGGATGCCGACTCCAGCTGCTCGACGTGCGCCCGGTCAGCAGCAGACCAGTTGTCCCGGTTCTCTTCGGGTTCTTCGATCGCTACCGCGACTGCTTCGTCGGCGGCGGCATCGGCGGCCGCGGCGGCGGCATCTGCGGCATCGGCCGCGGCATCGACGGCATAGTCGTCCGCGGGCGCTGCGGCATCGACGGCGACCACGTCGCTCGCTTCAACCGCATCGCTCGCTTCGACCGTGTCGGTGTTCCACATGTCGCGCTGGTCCTTCAGCACCTTCACGTCCACCTTCATCAGCTTGGCGAGCGAAGCGAGTTCCTTGTCGCTGAAGTCCGAAAGCTGCTTTTCCTTCGGCAGATCCTTCATGTCCTTTTCGATCTCGGGCGCGCGGTCGACGAACTTGGTGACCAGCGGCGGAATCGCCTTGATGACCGACAGCATCACTTCGGGATCGGCCTGCATCGCCATCCATTCATTGGCGTAGACCGTGCCGGTGGGCGTCGCGAGGAAGCCGTTGAGATCGGTGAGCTGTGCCGCGGTGAACTTGCGCGCATAGGCTTTCGACATGCCTTCGCGCATCGGCGGTTCCATATCGCCCAGCACTTCGCTGATCAGCGGCTTCACGACCTTGGTGATCTGATCTTCGCGCTCCTTGCGGTGCGGGTCGAACATGTCGGCGATCTTGGCCTTGGTTGCGTCGTCGAGCGCTGCGATCTTTTCGCTTTCGACGCCGGTCTGGATCGAGAGCATCAGGTCCGACTGGCCGCCGAACTCGCCCATCAGCGTCTTGAACATCTTGCCGTAAAGATTGTCCATCATCTTCTCGAGGCTGCCGCTCGGGATCAGCTGGCCCATCGTCTTTTGCGCGAGCGCGAGGCGTGCGGGTTCGATCGGCGGCAGGTCGCTCGTGTCGAACATCTTTTCGATCAGCGCGACCGCTTCGTCCATCTCGCGCTCGAACTTCGCCTTCGCCTGCGCAGCGGTCTCTTCGCTGTCGGCTTCGACCGCCACGTCGCTTTCGGTTTCCGGGGCCGGCACGACAACCTCCGCGACCGGCGCTTCCTTCGGTGCAGCCCAGGCATTCGTCCCCAGCGGCAGCATCGCGATCGTCCCGGCGAGCAGGATCGATTTGAAGGTGGGCATCATGATTTTTCCTTTATTGTTGATCATGCTGCCCTCTTTTCGCTTTTCGCTTTCGCTTTCAACCACTTTGCCATCTGGTCGCTGACATCGCGGCCGTCGCGGATGCCCCAGACGACGAGGCTGGCGCCGCGCACGATGTCGCCAGCCGCGAAAACGCCGGGCAAGCTGGTCATCATCGTCTGGTGATCGACGCGCAAAGTACCCCAGCGCGTCACCGACAGGTCGGGCGACCCGAACAGGTGCGGCAGTTCTTCGGGGTCGAAACCCAGGGCCTTGATCACCATGTCGGCGGGAACGTCGAACTTGCGGCCCGGATCGACCTCGGGGCTGCGGCGCCCGCTCGCATCGGGGGCGCCGAGGCGCATGCCCGCGACCGCGACTTCCTTGACATGCTTGTCGGCGGTGAAGCTTTCGGGCGCCGAAAGCCAGACGAACTCGACGCCCTCTTCCTCGGCATTGGCGACCTCGCGCTGCGAGCCCGGCATATTCTCGCGGTCGCGGCGATAGAGGCATTTGACCGATTTGGCACCCTGCCGCACCGCGGTGCGGACGCAGTCCATCGCGGTGTCGCCGCCGCCGATCACGACGACATGCTTGTCCCTGGCATCGAGGCGGCCGTCGTCGAACGCCGGAACCGCGTCGCCGAAGCTCTTGCGGTTCGACGCGATCAGATAGTCGAGTGCGGCGATCACCCCGTCGGCACCATTGCCGGGGACATTGATCTCGCGCGCCTTATAGACACCGGTCGCGATCAGGATTGCGTCATGCTTCTGGCGGAGTGCATCGAGCGTCGCGTCCTCGCCGACGGCAAAGCCGAGGTGGAAGTGGATACCGCCTTCGACCAGACGGTCGACGCGGCGCATCACGACATCCTTCTCCAGCTTGAAGCCGGGGATGCCATAGGTCAGCAGGCCGCCGGCGCGGTCGTGCCGGTCGTAGACATGGACCTCGTGTCCCGCGGCGCGCAGATATTCGGCCGCGGTCAACCCGGCGGGGCCGGCGCCGATGACGCCGACCGACTGGCCGGTCGCGGCACCGACATGCAGCGCTTCGACCCAGCCTTCGGCCCAGGCGGTGTCGGTGATATATTTTTCGACGCTGCCGATCGTCACCGCGCCATGGCCCGAAAATTCGATCACGCAATTGCCTTCGCACAGGCGATCCTGCGGGCAGATGCGGCCGCAGATCTCGGGCATAGTCGAGGTCGCGTTCGAAAGCTCATAGGCTTCGCGCAGGCGGCCCTCGGCGGTCAGGCGCAGCCAGTCGGGAATATGATTGTGGAGCGGGCAATGCACCGAACAATAAGGCACGCCGCATTGCGAGCAGCGCGCCGCCTGCGCGTCGGCGTCGGGCGCGGCGTAGCGCTCGGCGATTTCGTGAAAGTCGCGGGCGCGCTCTTCGGCAGAGCGCTTGTCCGGATAGGATTGTTCACGCCCCACAAACTGGAGCATGCGTTCGGAAGCCATGCAGTATCCCCTTCGTTGGAGGGGCAAATGGCATGGCTCGAAAAGCCCTGTCACGGGCGAATATCGAGTTAGGGCAGAATTGCTAACCTAAAATGGATGCTGAATCTGCATCAAAATAGGTATGCGCAATTATCTTTCGTCAATTAATACCATTTCGGCCCTATCTCATGCCGAGCCAGATCAGGGCGGCAACGCCGGCGATGATCCGGTACCAAGCGAAGGGTGCAAAGCCGTAGCGCGTGACGACGGCGAGGAAGGCCTTGATCACCGCCCAGGCGACAACGAACGAAACGAGCGAGCCGACCGCGATGAGGCCGAGGTCGTTCGAGGTGATCGCGTCGCGGTGCTTGAACAGCTGAAGCACCGTCGCGCCGGTCAGCGTCGGGAGGGCGAGGAAGAAGCTGAATTCGGCCGCGGTCTTGCGGTCGACCCCGAACGACATCGCGCCGAGGATCGTTGCGCCCGAACGGCTGACGCCCGGGATCATCGCGATGCACTGGACGAGCCCGACGAGGATCGATTGCCGCGTCGACACATTCGCGACGCCGCCGACGTCTTTCGTCCTGGCGAAGCGCTCGACGAGCAGGATCGCAAAGCCGCCGATGATCAGCGCCCACGCGACGACGACGGCGTTTTCGAGCAGCAGTTCGATATAATCGCCAAAGGCGAGGCCGAGGATGACCGCCGGAAAGAAGGCGAGAGCCAAGTTCCGCACGAACGCGATCGCAACCGGGTCGCGGCGGAAAAAGCCGGTAAACATGTCCCAGAACAGCTTCCGGTACAGCACGACGATCGCGAGGATCGCGCCCGGCTGGATCGCGATGTTGAAGACCGCCCAGCGCGCGGCGTCATAGCCGAGCAGTTCGGTTGCGAGGATGAGGTGGCCCGTCGAGGAGACGGGCAAAAACTCGGTCAGACCCTCGACGATGCCGAGGATGACTGCGGTCAGCCAGATAGACATTATCGCGAAGCGAGTTCGGCGAAGCGGCCGTTGCGGCGATACTGGACGAGCCAGCCGTCGGCGACCGAGGCGAGCGAGGTCGGCGCGATACCCAGCTGGGTAAGGCCCGCGGCGCTGTCCGCCACGACGTTGTCGTGCTGGAGCATCAGCCACTGGTCCTTGGTGATCGGCGCGCCGGGGGCCCAGCCGAAGCCGGTCGCAAGCGCCGAGGCGACGAAATCGGGCACATCGACGAACAGCGGCGAACGGCCGGTCGCATCGGCGATCCAGCGCAGGAGCTCGCCCATCGTCAGCACTTGCGGCCCGCCAAGCTCGAATGTCTTGCCCGCGGCATCGCGACCGAGTGCTGCGACGACGGCGTCGGCGACGTCGCCGACATAGGCGGGCTGGAATTTCGCGCCGGGCGCGATCACGGGAACGACCGGCGTCATGCGCATCATCGTGGCGAAGCGGTTGATGAAATGGTCCTCGCGCCCGAACAGGATCGAGGGGCGCAGGATCGCGGCATCGGCAAAGCTCGCGCGCACCGCCGCTTCACCGTCGCCCTTGCTGCGGCCATAGGCCGAGGCGCTCGCAGGATCGGCGCCGATCGCCGAGACATGGACGAGCGCGCCGACGCCGGCCGCCTTCGCAGCTGTTGCGACATGGCCCGCCCCGTCGGCCTGCATATCGCCGAACGCACCGGCAAGGTTGATGACGGCGTCGCTGCCCTGCACCGCGCGCGCGACGCTGGCGGCGTCGCGGACATCGCATGCCACGAACTGTGTCTGGCCAAGCCCGCCGAGCGGCTTGAGGAAGGTCGCGGCGCGCGGCTCGCGCTGAGCGATGCGGACACGCGCACCGCGTGCGAGCAGGCGCTGCACGACATAGCGGCCGAGGAAGCCGCCGCCTCCCAGCACCGTGATCAATTGTCCGTTGAGGTTCGTCATCGCGTCCGCCTGTATGTGATTCTTTGCCGGCGCAGGGCGCGCCGTACTGCTTCCCCATGCCGCGAAGCGGGAAGGGGAGCAAGGGGCGAAGGCGGGTTCCCGACGCAAAACCCCCGGCTTTGCGATAAAATGCGCATTCGCCCCCGCACCGCGGTTGACAAGCCGACCACCCCGCCGCTAAGCGCCCGCTCCTACCCCGTGCCCAGATGGCGGAATTGGTAGACGCACCAGCTTCAGGTGCTGGCGATCGCAAGGTCGTGGAGGTTCGAGTCCTCTTCTGGGCACCATTTGTTCTTCCGGGGGCGTCCGAGTACGTCTGAAAAACGGGAGATTTCAGCCATTTTTTGTGCTATGACCGTCCGGTCAAATCCGGGCGAATACGGCACCAATCGGGAACAAAGAGGGTATCCTGGAGGGTATCGTTCCGCCCCTTTTCGAAGGGCGATACCCTCATGAACCGACTCTTTGCGACCACCGTCGCCAACGCCAAGTCGCGTGATCGCGATTACAAATTGACCGATGGCGACGGCCTCTTCCTGCTAGTCCGGCCGAACGGTAGCAAGCTCTGGCGCATGAAC
The DNA here is from genome assembly GCF_036402335.1 of Sphingopyxis sp. Classification (GTDB taxonomy): domain Bacteria; phylum Pseudomonadota; class Alphaproteobacteria; order Sphingomonadales; family Sphingomonadaceae; genus Sphingopyxis. The sequence goes on from NZ_DASWTD010000292.1 coordinate 7,090, forward strand.
TACAAATACCTGGGCCGGTACCGGACGCTGTCGTTCGGAGCCTGGCCAGAAGTGAGCCTCGCCGACGCGCGCGGAAAGCGCGAGGACGCCCGCCGCCAGATTGCAGCGGGCCTTGACCCCTCCCACGAGCGCAAGTTGGAACAGGCCCGTGCTGTGATCTCGGAGGACAATAATTTCAGGTTGGTCGCCGAGGAGTGGGTCGAGAAGAACGAGCGCGAAGGCATGGCGGAAATCACGCTCAGCAAGATTCGCTGGCTT
>NZ_DASWTD010000293.1:0-3827 GCF_036402335.1 Sphingopyxis sp.
CAATAAACGACGACATGGCCCTGCCATACCCGCTCTTCAGCCTTTTATGTGCTTCACCGACACCGACTGGCTGACGAAACTGATATCGCGGTATGCGGTCAGGAAAGAGATGTCGGCGGCGTCGCGGCCGACGCAGATGCGGGCCATTTCGGAAGCGCGCGCCATGCCCGTCGGATCGACAAGGTGCCAGTCGCCATCGAGATATACCTCGGCGACGGCGTGGAAATCCTGCGGCGCGACGCGCAGCGCATAGGCGCTGGCCATCCGCGCCGGGATATGCGCGGCGCGCGCAAGCGCGATCATCACATGCGCATAGTCGCGGCACACGCCGCGGCGTTCGACGAAGCTGTCGAGCGCGCCTGTCTCGGATGTGCTGGCGCCCGAAACATAGGTGAAGCGGCTTTCGATCCAGTCGCGCATCCGGCCGATCTTGGCGCCGCCCTCATGATCGCCGAAACGGCGTTCGACGAAGGCGTGGAACTTGTTCGACGGGCAATAGCGCGATTCGTTGAGATAGGGGATCGCCTCCGCCGGAAGACGGTGGAGCGGCACGGCGGCAAGCGAGCGGAAGTCGGTATCGGCACGGTCAACCTCGACCAGCGCACGATATTCGGCGCGGAGCACGCCCTCGGTGCGCAACCAGATCGGCTCGCAGATGCCGTCGGCTGCGGGAACGCGCGCCATATAGTCCGGCGCCCCGAGATCGAGCGAGGAGTCGAGGACGCGTTGGCCATGGCCGTTCGCCGCCTCGATCTGGAGCATCAGGTCGACGGGTTCCGACAGGCGGTAATTTAGGGAGGCGGAGATTTCGAGTTTCATCTATCGGCAACGCATGGCGGGGGGATCGGTGCCGCTAATCACAGTCGGGAAAAAGAACAAGTGACACCTCAGCGTACCATCCCGTTCATCGTCGCGACGATCTTCATGGATGCGGTCGGATTCGGCATCATCATGCCGGTGTTGCCGCAACTCGTTATGGAGGTCGGCAAGATCGACCTGCCCCACGCGATCGAAGTCGGGGCATGGATCGGGCTGGTGATGGCGGTCGCGACCTTTCTCGCCTCACCCGTCCTCGGCAATCTGTCGGACCATTTCGGGCGGCGGCGCGTACTGCTCCTCGCACTCGGGGGCCTTGCCATCGACTATGCGCTGCTGACGATCGTTCAGACTTTGCCATGGCTGTTTGTCGCACGCGCGTTATCGGGCATTTTCGGCGGCAGCTATGCCGCGGCGCAAGCCGCGATTGCCGACATCACCAGGCCCGAGGAGCGCGCGCGCAACTTCGGCTTCGTTGGCGCGGCCTTCGGCATCGGCTTCGTCGCGGGGCCCGCGATCGGCGGCTTCCTCGGCGAGATCAGTCCGCGCGCTCCCTTCGTCGCCGCGGCGATCCTCGCGGCCGCCAATATGCTCTATGGCCTCTTCATCTTCCCCGAAACCTTGCCGCCCGAACGCCGCCGCGCCTTCGACTGGCGCCGCGCCAATCCGCTCGGCGCGTGGAAGACGATGCGCGCGCTGCCCGGCATGGACGGCGTCGCGGCGGTGCTGGTGCTGTGGCAGATCGCCAGCCTCGTCTATCCGATGACGTGGAGCTTCTATTGCATCGCCCAGCTCGGCTGGACGCCCGGAATGATCGGCGCCAGCCTTGCTGCGGTCGGGGTGATGATCGCGCTCGGGCAGGTTTTTGTCGTCGGCCCCGCGGTGGCGCGCTTCGGCGAGCGCGACGCGGCGACGTTCGGCATCCTCGTCGCGGTCGCGGTCTATATCGGTTACGCGTTCACCACTTCTACGATTGGAGCGTTCCTGCTGCTGATCCCGATTGCGCTGCAGGCACCGGTGCAGCCCTCGCTGATGGCGATGATGTCGCGCCGCGCGACCGCGGAGACACAAGGCGAAGTGCAGGGCATATCGGCGATGGCCATGGGACTTGGCCAGCTGTGTGCACCGCTGCTGCTCACCGGAACGATGGCCTATTTCACCGCCGACAAGGCACCGCTGCATTTCCCGGGTGCGGCCTTTGTCGTAGCGGCGATCTTCGGCCTGCTGGCGATCCTGATGCTTCGCCGCCTGCCCCGCGCGACGCAGCTGTCCGATCAGATGCCGCCGTCGGTTACCGCATAGCCAAGCGCCTCGAAGCCGGCAGTGAGCATCACGACGCACGCGGCGACCTGATCGCCGTCGGTCGAACGGATGACGAAATTCGCGCCGGTCTTTCCCTCGCGAAAGAAGGGATAGCTGCCGATCGCAACGCCCGGATAATCCTTTTCGCCCTGCCGCAGCAGGTCGGCGATCTCGCTTTCGGGCGCCCAGGCGCCGATCGTATGCGCGACGAGTGGCGCCCCGCCCTCGAGTTCGCCGGTCAGCGCGTCGAGCATGCCGGCAGTGATATGCGGCACCCCCGCCATCACGAACAGATTGCCGATACGGATACCAGGCGCGCCCGACATGCGGTTGGGGATCAGTTCGGCGCCCTCGGGCACGCGCGCCATGCGCAGCCGCGCCTCGGTCAGCTCGGTGCCGCGCGCACTGTAATAGCGCTCGAGGATCGCGCGCGCCGCCGGATGGATCACGACACCGACGCCGAGCGCCTTCGCCACCGCATCGACGGTGATGTCGTCGTGGGTCGGGCCGATGCCGCCGGTGGTGAAGACATAGTCATAGCGCGCGCGGATGGCGTTCAGCGCCTCGACGATCTCGACCTCGACATCGGGGACGATCCGTACCTCGCGCAAGCGAATCCCCTGCACTTCGAGCCAGGTCGCGATCTGCGACACATTCTTGTCCTGGGTGCGGCCCGAGAGAATCTCGTCGCCGATCACCAGCACGGCGGCGGTCCAGATGCGTTCATCGCTCATTACTTTGCCTTAGCCCGGAACGATGACAAAACAAGCCCGGTGGACCATCGAGATTGTTCTCTATATGTTCCAAATCCGAATCGAACCGGCAAGGGAGACAAGCAATGACCGACCAGCTGATTTTCTATACCAATCCCATGTCGCGCGGGCAGATCGTCCGCTGGATGCTCGAAGAGGTGGGCGCGCCCTATGAACCCCGGATCCTCGATTATGGTACGACGATGAAGGACGCCGGCTACCTCGCGGTGAACCCGATGGGCAAGGTCCCCGCCATCGTCCACGACGGCAAGGCGGTGACCGAGTGCGCCGCGATCTGCGCCTATCTGGCCGACGCTTTTCCGGAAGCGGGCCTTGCGCCCGATCCGGGCGACCGCGCCGATTACTATCGCTGGCTCTTCTTTACGTCGGGGCCCGTCGAACAGGCGATCACCGCAAAACATTTCGGCATCGAACCCGACGCCGATCAGCAGCGCATGGCCGGTTTCGGTTCGCTTGCCGCTGCGCTCGACGCGCTCGAAGGCGCGGTCGCGGGCAAGCCGTTCGTCGCGGGGGATCGCTTCAGCGCCGCCGACGTCTATGTCGGCAGCCAGATCGACTGGGGGCTGCAGTTCGGCACGATCCCCGCGCGACCGGCATTCGAAACCTATGTCGCGCCGCTGCGCGAACGCGCCGCGTACAGGCGCGCCAAGGAAATCGACAACGGCCTGATCGCCGCGATGCAGGTTATAAATCCGGCCTGAAGCCAGCCACGCATATACGAATGAAATGCTGTGTACGGCAGCAAACGGCCATTAGTTGCCGATAGAGATGTGCACCCCGGCGAAAGCCGGGGCCCAGAATTCTAACGCGAACTTAGCGTATTACCGCATGGGCCCCGGCTTTCGCCGGGGTGCACAAAGGGTCCGCTCCCCCACCCCAATCTGACGCCTGCAAATAGGCCTTTCCTACAATATCCGGCTATGCCAGCCTTTATCG
>NZ_DASWTD010000294.1:0-1793 GCF_036402335.1 Sphingopyxis sp.
CGATGGACAGCCGCGATGCTATTACAGTTGCCGGACTGCGGATCGCCGAGCGATTCTTCCGGGCGCTCGAACCCGCCATGGAAATCGAAATACTGGTCGAGGAAGGGGCCGAAGTTGCCGCCGGAAGCGACCTGATGCGCCTGTCGGGCAATGCGCGCGCGATGCTGACCGCCGAACGGTCGGCGCTGAACACCGTGCAGCACCTGTCGGGTATCGCGACGATGACGCGGCAATATGTCGATGCGCTCGCGGGCACCGGTGCCACCTTGCTCGACACGCGCAAGACGATCCCCGGCCTGCGCGTGCTGGAGAAATATGCGACGCGGATGGGCGGCGCGAAGAATCATCGCATGGGGCTGTGGGACGCCGCGATGATCAAGGACAATCATGTCGCGGTTGCGGGGTCGGTGGAGGAAGCGGTCCGCCGCGCAGTTGCGGCGGGGATCGCGGACATCATCGTCGAGGTCGACCGCGTGGCGCAGGTCGAACCGGCGCTGAACGCGGGCGCGACCCACCTGTTGCTCGACAATATGAACCTCGCCGAATTGCGGGAATGCGTCGCGCTGGTCGGCGGCAAGGTGCCGACCGAGGCGTCGGGCGGCGTCCGGCTCGACACGATCCGCGACATCGGCGCGACAGGGGTGACCTATGTGTCGGTCGGGCGGCTGACCCAGTCGGCGCCGGCGGCCGATATCGGGCTCGACTTTGCGCTGGCTTAGCGCCGTCGCACTGGCCCTGATGCCGGCCGCGGTGCAGGCGCAGTCGCTGGCCTGTTCGGTGCCCGACCGCATCCCCGTCCCGCGCATCGAGCAGCCCAAGCGCGGCGAGCCCGTGCGCGATCCCCGGATCACCGGCTATCTGTTAGCCATGAGCTGGTCGCCGCAGCATTGCGCCGACGTGCGCAATCCAAGGGACGCCCGCGACCGCTTTCAATGCGCGGGGGAGAATGGCCGTTTCGGCTGGGTGCTGCACGGCCTGTGGCCCGAAACCGACACATCGGGTTATCCGCAATGGTGCCGATCGGCGAAAATCGTTCCGCAGCCGGTGCTGAAGAAGCATCTGTGCATGACGCCGTCAGCGCAGCTGCTCCAGCATGAATGGGCGAAGCACGGGACGTGCATGAGTCCGCATCCGGCCGCTTATTTCCGCTCGGCAGAGCTGTTGTTCCGCGCGGTGCGCTTTCCCGACATGAAGGCGCTGGCTGCAAAGCCGCAGACCGCAGGAAGCGTCCGCCGTGCATTCGCTGCGGTCAACAAGGGCATTTCGGAGCCGATGATCGCGGTATCGATCGACCGGCAGGGGTGGCTCGATGAGGTGCGATTGTGCCTCGGGCCACGGATGCGGCCGCAGCGCTGCAAGCCGTTCCAGGCGGGCGCGCGCGACCCGCGGGCGGTGCGGGTCCGGCCGATGCCCGGCTGACAGGCCCCCGTCCCGCTTTGGCACGCGCGATTCGTTAACGATCTTTTAACCTTACCGGACCGTTAAGAAGTTCCTAGCTTGCCGGGCATGGACTCGGACGATCATATCGATATTCGCCGTCTTGTCCGCGCGCATGGCACGCGGCAGCTGACTATCGCGCGGCTGAACGCACCCGCGGACTGGCAGGGGGAATTGCGGAGCGCGCTCGCGGCGCATCGCGAGCCCGTCACCATCTTTTCGAACAATGATTTCCGGCTGTTTCTTCAGAGCTTCGCGATCTTTTTTACCGCGACGATGATGTTTCTGCTCTGAGGGCAGTTTTCGACCGGAAGCTGCCGATAGGGGATGTGCACCCCGGCGAAAGCCGGGGCCCA